>JAQBQL010000160.1 GCA_028287035.1 Labilithrix sp.
GAGGCGCTGCTCAAGGCGCGCGTCGTCAACCCGGCGATGGTCATCCTCGACCTGCTCATGCCCAACGTGGACGGCTTCGAGGTGCTGCGCACGTTACGTGCAGAAGGCAACAAGGTGCCAATCGTCGTGCTCACCGGCAAGGACCTGACCGACGGCGAGCAAAACGTCCTTCGCGAAGGCCTCGCGCGCGTCTTCCGCAAGGACGGCGTCGCCGTCGAGGAGGTGGTCAAGGAGGCGCGGCAGCTCGTTGCTGCCCGTCGCGTCGTCGAGACCACCGCGATGTCGCGAATTCTTTACGTAGAAGACGCACCGCAGAACCGCGACATCGTGCGACGGTATCTCTCGGGTGATTTCGAGATCATCGAGGCGGAGGACGGCGAAGAAGGGCTCGATCGCGCAGCGCGCGAGCTGCCCGATCTCGTGCTCATGGATCTCTCGCTGCCGCGCATGGACGGATGGGAGACGACGCGTCGCATGAAGGCGAACCCGCTGCTCCGGCACATCCCCGTGATCGCGGTCACCGCGCACGCCGGCCAGGACGAGCGCACGCGCGCGCGCGAGGCTGGCTGCATCGAGTACCTGACGAAGCCGCTCGAGCGAGACGTGCTCATCGCAACGATCCGGCGACATCTGTCATCCAACGACAAAGAGCGCAGCGACAGGGCCCGGAGCGAGAAGCGATGACCGAAGTGGATCTGCGGCTTCTCGTGGTCGACGACGACCCCATGCAGCTCGAGCTCGTACAGCGATCGCTCGGTCACGAAGGCTTCGTCGTGGAGACGGCATCGAGCGCCGACGGCGCCGCCGCTGCCGTCGCGCGCTTCATGCCCGACTTCGTCCTCGTGGACGTGAACATGCCGGGAACGACCCCGAACGACGTCTGCAAATTCGTGCGCGCGGGGAGTCGTGCACGCGTGGTGCTGTTCTCCGCCGCCGATGGATCGCAGCTCAAGACGCTCGCGGCGCGCGTCGGGGCCGACGGTTGGCTCTCGAAGAGCGCGGCGCTTCCGGAGATCGCGCGCCAGCTCCGCGAGATGCACGCGCGTTTCCCGAAGGAGGCGACCTCCTGATGACGACGAGCGGCATGCGGGCGCGCGTGCCTTACGGCAAGCTCCTCCTCGTCGAGGACGACGCCGCCGTGTTCCGGGTGCTCGAGCGGATCGTGTCGCGCTATCGCCCGGTCAAGCACGCAACGTCGTTCGCCCAAGCAGCGACCGAGCTGAAGGGCCGCACGCGCTTCTGCGGCTTCATCTTCGACCAGACGCTCGGCGACAAGAGCGACGGCGGCACCGAGCTGTTGGCGATGGTGCACCGCGACCACGCCGGGGTGCCGGCCGCGCTCCTGACCGGGCACATCGATGCTGCGATCGTCAACCGTGTCGCGTCACTCGGCGCGGTGATCTTCTCGAAGCCCGTCGAGGAGCGAGCGCTAGCGCCGTTCCTGCAGCGCGTCATCGCCCGTGAGCACGGCTTCGCGAAGGACTTCACGGAGCGCCTCGATACCGTGACCCGCGATTACCGGTTCTCGCCGCGCGAGCACGAGATCTGCGCGTGGTTCATCGCCGGCGGAACGCGCGAAGGATTCCTCGCGTTCAGCGGCATGGCGGACACGACCTTCAAGACCCACGTGAAGCACATTCTCGCGAAGACCTCGACGTCGAGCCTTGCCGAAGCGGTGAGCTTGACGCTCCGCCGCGTCGTCGTGCGGAGCTCGCGGAGCGAGCCACCCTCGGCTCTCGTGCTTCCCAGCGCGCGCCGCAACGCAGGGCAGGGCGGCAGCGACGAGTGACGAAGGGCGGCAGTGCTGTCCAGCTAAGTAGCGGGCACGTCGACGAGACCGCCTGACCCCCCGAGGAAAATCGCCTCGGACGAGGTTGGTAGAGCGTGCGTTTTCGGGGTAAAACCCTACGCAATGTTCTTCAAGAGCGACGACGGCAAACCGGGGCGTGACGTCAAGAGGCGCAGCGTTCCCCTCCTTCCGCTCAGGGACATCATCGTGTTCCCGCACATGGTGAGCCAGCTGTTCGTCGGCCGCGAGCGATCGATCAACGCCCTCGACGCCGCGATGGCGCGCGACAAGGACATCTTCCTCGCCGCCCAGAAGAACGCGAAGACCAACGAGCCGACGCCGGACGACATCTTCCAGGTCGGCACCCTCGGCACGATCATGCAGCTGCTTCGCCTCCCAGACGGCACCGTGAAGGTCCTCGTCGAGGGAAAGAAGCGCGCGAAGATCAAGAAATTCCCCCAGACCGAGGAGTACTTCCTCGTCGAGGTCGAAGAGGTCAACGAGCAGAGCGCGAAGGGCGTCGAGGTCGAGGCCTTGATGCGCAGCGTGCAAGCTGCGTTCGAGATGTACGTGTAGTTGAACTAGAAGGTTCAACCCGAAGTCTTGATGAGCGCGCTGACCATCGACGACGCCGCGCGTCTCTCCGACACCATCGTCGCCAACCTTCCGACCATCAAGCTCACCGATCGCCAGGCTCTCCTCGAGATGGAGGATGCGGTGAAGCGGCTCGAGCGCCTCCACGAATTGATGCAGGCCGAGATCGAGATCCTCCAGGTGGAGAAGAAGATCCGATCGCGCGTCAAGAAGCAGATGGAGAAGACGCAGAAGGAATATTACCTGAACGAGCAGATGCAGGCGATCCAGAAGGAGCTGGGTGGCGGCGACCGCGACGAGTTCAAGAACGAGATCCAGGAGATCGAAGAGCAGCTCAAGACGAAGCGGATGAGCAAGGAGGCCACCGCCAAGGTCAAGAAGGAGCTCAAGAAGCTCAAGATGATGCACCCGACGAGCGCCGAGGCGACCGTCGTGCGGAACTACATCGACTGGATTCTCGGGCTGCCCTGGTACGACAAGAGCGAGGAGAACTACGACCTCGTGAAGGCCGAGGAGATCCTCGAAGAGGATCACTACGGCCTGAAGAAGATCAAGGAGCGCATCCTCGAGTACCTCGCCGTGCAGGCGCTCACGAAGAAGCTGAAGGGCCCGGTCCTGTGCTTCGTGGGACCGCCGGGCGTCGGCAAGACGAGCCTCGCGAAGAGCATCGCGCGCTCGACCGGCCGCAAGTTCCAGCGCCTCTCGCTGGGCGGCGTCCGCGACGAAGCCGAGATCCGCGGCCACCGGCGCACGTACATCGGCGCGCTGCCCGGCAAGCTCATTCAGTCACTGAAGAAGGTCGGCACGAACAACCCCGTGTTCCTGCTCGACGAGATCGACAAGATGTCGACCGACTTCCGGGGCGACCCCGCGGCGGCGCTCCTCGAGGTCCTCGATCCCGAGCAGAACCACACCTTCAACGATCACTATCTCGATCTCGACTACGACCTCTCGGACGTGATGTTCATCACGACCGCGAACACGCTCGGATCGATCCCGGTGCCGCTGCAGGACCGCATGGAGATCATCCAGCTGTCCGGCTACACCGAGTACGAGAAGATGAACATCGCGGTGAAGTACCTGGTGCCGCGCCAGAAGATCGACAACGGGCTCGCCGACGTGCCCGTCACGATCAGCGAGAACGCGATCCGCACGGTCATCCACCACTACACGCGCGAGGCGGGGGTTCGTTCGCTCGAGCGCGAGCTCGCGAGCATCTGCCGCAAGGTGGCGCGGCACGTGGTGGCGAACGGCAAGGAGCAGCCGATCGAGATCGTCGCCAAGAACGTCCCGCAGTACCTCGGCGTCCCGAAGTACCGGCTGAACAAGAAGGAAGAGCGCGACGAGATCGGCCTCACCAACGGCCTCTCGGTGAGCGGCGCGGGCGGCGGCGAGCTGCTCGCGTGCGAGGTCGCGGTGGTGCCCGGCAAGGGCAAGCTGGTGATCACGGGTCTCCTCGAGAAGGGGATGGAGGAGAGCGCGCAGGCGGCCATGAGCTACGTCCGGTCGCGGGCGGCCATCCTCGGCCTCGAGCCGGAGTTCTACGCAAAGCTCGACGTGCACGTGCACTTCCCGGAGTTCGTCCGCAAGGACGGGCCGTCCGCCGGCGTCACGATGGCGACGTCGCTCGCGAGCGCGCTCATCAAGGTGCCTGTGAAGCGTGACCTCGCGATGACCGGCGAGCTCACGCTGCGCGGGCGCGTGATGCCGATCGGCGGCCTGAAGGAGAAGCTGCTCGCGGCGCACCGGGCGGGCATCAGCACCGTCGTCATCCCGCGCGAGAACCGGAAGGACCTCCGCGAGGTGCCGCGGCGCGTGCTCAAGGCGACGCGCGTGGTCCTCGTCGAGCACATGGACGAGGTGCTGCGCGAGGCGCTCGCGCTCCCCGACCCCGACGCGGTGTTCGGACCGCCGCGCGAGAGCTGGGAGTACATCGACGGCGAGCTCGTGGTTCGCGTCGCCGGCGTGCCCACGCCTCGCGCCAAGGTGCTGGGCGACGACCTACCGGGGCTGCCGCCCGGCTCGGCAGCCGAGGTGGCGGACGGGGCGTCGGAGAGCGGGCACATCCCCCCGCCGACCGGCAACGCCTAGGCCGCGCGGTCAGCCCCAGCGCCGTTCGCGGAAGAACAGCTCGCCATCGATCGTCGCCGCGAAGCTCGCGGCGGACGGGGAGGGGGCGAGCCCCTCGGTCAGGAACGGAACGACCTCGCTCACCACCTCGGGCGCCCGCAGCACGCGGTCGTGCCCGAGCCCGTGCGTCGTGACGAGGCGCCCGCGGGGCGCACGCTCCGCGATGGCGGCGCCGGCCGCGAGCGGCACCACGCGGTCCTGCTCGTCGTGGACGACGAGCACCGGGCAGGCGGTGCGCGCCGCGTCGTCGCTGACGTCGAGGTCCCCGAGGCTCACGCCGTAGCGCGTCTCGAAGCGCTCGATCATGCCGTCGCGTACCTCGTCGGTGAGCGCCAGGACCCTGGCGAAGCCGGCGGTGAAGAGGCGCGGGTCGACCGGCGGAGCGAGCAGCGCCAGGCGGTCCACCGCGAGGCCGTGCCGCGTCGCGTAGAGGGTCGCGGCGCCGCCCACCGAGTGCGCGACGATGCCGTGGAGCGGGCCGAGGAAGGCGCCGGCGCTCCGCACCGCGCGGCTGTGCTCGACGATCGAGGCGGTGTGGGTGGGCGCGTCGCCGTGCCCCGGGGCATCGAACGTGACCACCGTGAAGCCGGCGGCGACGAGCGGGTCGACGAACGCGAGGAGCTGGGAGCCACGGCCCTCCCAGCCGTGCACGAGCAGCACCGTCCGCTCGCCGCGCCCCCACCGCCACGCCGGCAGGTGGCTGCCCGCGTGAGGGATGACGAATGCCTCGGCGCGTCCGAGCGCCTCCGCCTCCGCGGCGGGGCGCTTGTGGCGCGGAGCGGTCAGCAAGAGGCGTTCGGCGGCAGCGGCGGCGAGGAAGGGGGAGGCGCCGGAGAGCATCCGCAGTCCGACCCGCGCCGCGGTGACGCCGAGCCGGCGCGGCCTCCGCTTCGGTGAAGAGGGACGAACGTTCGTGCTATTTTCGGAGCGAGCCGAGGCATTCATGGGGAGACCCTTTCGTCAGCTGGGGATGCGCGCGTCGCGAAGGATGCGGTCGAAGGCGGCCCGCGCGCGCTTCTCGGCGCGGGCGGGATCGCCGATGCGCCGGAGGAAGTAGTAGCCGCCGGCGATGGAGTAGATGTCGTGAGCGACCTGCTCGACGTCGAGGTCCTTGCGAAAGTGCTTCTCGTCGACCGCGATGCGGGCGGCGCCGGCGAGCACCCCCAGCCAGTCCTTCTGGGAGGCCACGTAGCGGTCGCGTGCGGGGCCTGGCCGGTCGTCGAGCTCGACGCCCGCCTGGACGAAGATGCAGCCTCCCGGCAGGAACTCGGCGGTCGACCAGCGCAGCCAGTTCTCGAAGAGCGCGCGGAGCCGCGCCTCGCCGCGGGGCTTCTTCAGCGCGGGGGCGACCACCATCGCGACGAAGCGGGCGCTCGCTTCCTCGAGGATGGCAACCTGCAGGTTCTCCTTCGAGGCGAAGTGGGCGAAGAGCCCGCTCTTCGACATGCCGACGTGCTCGGCCAGCTTGCCGATGGTCAGCCCCTCGAGGCCGATCTGCGTGGCGAGCGCCAGGGCGGAGCCGAGTACGCTCGAGCGTGTCGCGTCGCCCTTGCTCATCGTCATGACAAATTAGAACGATCGTGCGGAACGTCAAGATCCCCAGGCAAATTCGTGCGCGCGGGCAGCGACCTGAAGATTCGCTGCGTTTGGTTGTTGACGAGCGTCGCGAGACTGGGCTAATTCCGCGGACCTCGAAACGAGGCACGGGCGGGTAGCTCAGCGGTAGAGCGCTGGCTTTACAAGCCGGATGTCGCAGGTTCAAGCCCTGTCCCGCCTACCGAGGGGATACGGGAGCAGCGTCACGAGGTACGGAAACGAGATACGAGTCGCGCCAAGTTGGGGCGGTAGTTAAGTTGGTTATAACGCCGGCCTGTCACGCCGGAGGCCGCGGGTTCGAGTCCCGTCCGCCCCGCCAACTCTCCCGGTGAAGCCGGGGGTACCGAGAACAGAGAGGAAGGTCGGAGGGTGACAGCTCCGGCCTTTCTGCGTTTTGTCTGCCGCTCCTGTGCCGGCTCGACGTCGTCGCGAGCGCGGCGAGCGCCAGGCCCGCGGTGAATGGATCCGGTCTTAAACGGCCGCTTAAGTCGGCGCCCTGCGCTTGGCGTTCGAGAGGCCGCTGGTAAGCCAGCCGCTGCTCGGACCCATCCAGGAGATTCCATCATGTTCCATCGTCATGCTCGTCACGGTCTTCCGCTCGTCGCGGCAGCTGCTCTTCTTGCTTGCTCCACGGGGAAGAGCCCCAGCGACGACGGAGCGGAGGCCACGCGCGCCACCTCGAGCGCGTTGCAGGCCGCACCGCTCGACACGACGCACCCCTTCGCCGTCGGCATCTGCGTCGGTCCCCTCGCCGATGCCGACGCGGGCCCGGGCGCGGCCGGCACCTGCCGCTCGAGCACGTGCACCGGCACGCTCGTGGCGCCGAACCTCGTGCTCACCGCGCGGCATTGCTTCGACTTCCCGGACGTGACCGCGCCGCTCTCCTTGTGCCTCGATCACGCGGGGAACAAGTTCCCGAACGCGCCCATCGACGTGACCCAGGTCCGGATCACGACGGCGCCGAGCGTGCGCGTCGGAGCCCCGACGTGGCGCACCGTCAAGAGTGTCACCGTGCCCACCACGACCGCGGCGTGCGACGACGACATCGGGCTCGTGCAGCTGAACGACAACGTCGCCGCCGCCGACGCGCTGCCCATCGCTGCCGACCTCTTCACCGACATCGCGGCCGACAAGCCCAGCGCGGTCACGATCGTCGGGCGAGGCGCCATCGACGAGAGCTACGACCCGGCCACGGGTGAGCATGCCGCCTTCGATCGCGGCGACTACACGCGGCGCATCCTCACCAACGTCCCGGTCGTGTGCATCTCGAACACCGACGGCACGTGCAAGCTCCTCGACTACACGTTCATGCTGCCGCCGAACGGCTTCGATCTCAGCAAGAACGTTTTCACCATCGGACCGAGCGGCAACAGCGGCGACTCGGGCGCTGGGGTGCTCGACCAGAAGCGGTTCGACGGCGGCAAGCCGACCGTCATCGGCGTCTACTCGTACGGCGGGGTCGACGCGACCGGGAAGGGCTATGCCGGCTTCGCGGTGCGGCTGCCCCAGCACAAGGAGCTCATCACGAACGTTGCGACGGCGGCCGCCGCGGCGGGTAGCTATACGGTTCCGGCCTGGGTGAGCGCCGCGCCCGTGGTCGACGTGCCGGACGTCCCGCCGCCGGACGCAGGTCCGGACCACCCCGGCGACGGCGGCGGCAGCGGCGCCGACGCTTCGGTGCCGGCGGACGGCGGAAGCGGCGGGTCCGGGCCCAGCGACGATGGATGCTCGATGTCGCGCGCGCCCGGGACGGCCTCTGGCTCGGCGGGGCTCGCGGGAGTGTTCCTCGCGCTCGGCCTCGTGGCCGCCCGCCGACGCCGCGCCTAGCACGTAGAAACGCGCGAGGCCGCTGGAGCAAACCTCCAGCGGCCTCGTTCGTTCGGGTCTCGCGTCCGGTCAGTTCGAGTACGTGAGATCGAAGGCGACGTCGTCGATGGGGTCGACGACGCTCGTGGCGGTGTTCTTCAGGCCGCCGCTCACGTAGCCGACGATCCGCCAGGCGCCGCCCGCGCCGCTCGCGTTCGACGAGGTCACGTGGAGCACGCAGGCGCCTTCCGTCGTCTTGAACGAACCGCTGCCCGACGCGTAGTACGAGAAGTACGCCGTCCCGATGGCCTGGCCGGAGAGAGCGCCGCGCACCGACGTGCAGGCGTAGTCGCCGACCGGCAAGTAGCTGCCCGGCGTCGTGCGGACCGAGAAGGTGACGAGGATGCTCCCCGCGATCATCGCGGAGGTCGGTAGCATGTACGTGACGCCGTCCTGACCCGCGCCGCCCCCGCCCGCGCTCTGGTTCTTGCGTGCCGCAGCGGTGGCGTCGTAGAAGTCCGCGGCGCCGATCTTCACGCGGAGGCCGACGCCGATGCTTCCCGGCGGAAGGCTGCCGGTGGAGCCCGACGATCCCGAGGAGCCGCTCGAGCCCGAAGATCCGGAGGAGCCGCTCGAGCCGGAAGAGCCCGACGAGCCACTCGAGCCCGAGGATCCCGACGAGCCCGAGGAGCCCGACGAACCCGAGGACCCCGTCGAGCCACTCGAGCCCGACGTACCGCTGGTGCCGCCGTGCGAGCCGCCGTCCGCGACCGCTGCGTCGCCGCTCGACCCGGACGGCTCGCCGCTGCCGGGTTGCGCGAGAGTGCCGTCAGGTCCGGGGCCCGGATCGCCGGCCGCGCAGGCGGCGGCGAGCGGGAGGAGGAACGCGAAGACCGAGGCAAATTGCGGGGATTTCATGGCTCCGGGGCAGTACCACCCGCCCCGGAACGGGCCGCTTAAGTCGGCCTTAAGCGGCCCCACTCCGCGAGACCTCGCCTCGCCGGGCGGCGCGTGGCTCGAGGACCCACGGCGTGGCGCGATTCCCCTGCCGCACCATCCTCCGAGGCCCGGGTCGCCGCCGTTCGCGCGAGCGAGCGAGGGCGCGTGCATTGCAGAGCCGACGTCATGCGATTCCATTCCTCCGGGCTGCGCGCCGGCGCGACCCTCACCACCGCCGCCGCAGCGATCGCGCTCGCCGCGTGCCAGGACGCGGCCCCGCAGCCCGCCGCCAACACCACCAACGCGCGCGTGCCCGCCGACAACGGCGGCGGCATCCCGTCGGACGCGAGCGTCACGACGAAGGTGGCCGAGGGTCCGCAGCTCGCCGCGTGGTCCCCCCAAGGGAAGCTCGAGACGGTCGCCACGTTCGAGGGCGCGATGCCGACCGGCGTCACGGTGTCGAAGGGCGGGCGCATCTTCGTGAACTTCCCGCGCTGGGGCGACGACGTCCCGTTCACGGTCGCCGAGGTCCGCGCCGGGAAGCCGGTCGCGTTCCCCGACGAGGCGATCAACCGCGTGCCCGCGGCCGGGAAGCTCGACACGGGGTTCGTCTCCGTCCAGAGCGTCGTCGTCGACCCGCAGGACCGGCTCTGGGTGCTCGACACCGGGAGCATCGAGATGAAGAAGTCGGAGCTCGGCGGGCCGAAGCTCGTCGGCATCGATCTCGCGAAGAACACCGTCTTCAAGACGATCGTGCTGCCGCGCAACGTGGCGCTCGAGACGAGCTACCCGAACGACGTGCGCTTCGACCTGCGGCGCGGCAAGGCGGGCATCGCGTACATCACCGACTCGGCGCAGGAGGGGAAGAACGGCATCATCGTCGTCGACCTCGAGTCGGGCCGCAGCTGGCGCCACCTCGACGACCATCCGAGCACCAAGGCCGAGAAGGGCTTTCTCCCGTTCGTCGAGGGGCGCGCGGTCATGAGCCGCGAGCCCGGCAAGCCGGTGAAGAACATCGGCATGGGCGCGGACGGCATCGCGCTCTCGAGCGACGGCAAGCTGCTCTATTACTGCCCGCTGGCGAGCCGCCGCCTCTACGCCGTATCCACCGATGCGCTCGCGAACGAAAAGGCGAGCGAGGCCGAGGTGGCGAAGACGGTGAAGGACCTCGGCGAGAAGGGCGCCTCGGACGGGCTCGAGTCCGACGCCGAGGGGCGCGTGTACGCGACGGGCTACGAGTCGAACGCGGTCGTTCGCCGGCGCGTCGACGGCCAGTTCGAGACGCTCGTGAGCGACCCGCGCGCGCTCTGGCCCGACACCATGTCACTCGCCGCCGACGGGTACCTGTACTTCACGGCCAACCAGCTGCACCGGCAGAAGCAGTACAACGACGGCAAGGACTGGCGCGCCAAGCCCTACGTCCTCTTCAAGGTGAAGGTGGACGGCACGCCGGTGAGCCTCGCGCGCTGACCCGACCGACTTCGAGGCGGGAGCGATCCCGCCTTGACGTTTGCCTGTTCACGTAACATATGAAGTTACATGAGGCGCGATAGCCGGCTATCGGTGGCGATCCACGCGCTGCTGCACATGCAGGGCATCGGGACCGTGCTCACGTCCGAGCAGATCGCCGCGATGATGGGCACCAACGCGGTGGTCGTGCGGCGCACGATGGCGGGCCTCCGCGACGCGGGGATCCTGCGCTCGGTGAAGGGGCACGGGGGCGGCTGGTCGCTCGCACGCGATCTCCGCACCGTGACCTTCGCGGACGTCTACCAAGCGCTCGGCGCCCCCGCGCTCTTCAGCGTCGGCAACCGCGAGGAGAGCCCGGGATGCCTCGTCGAGAAGACCGTCAACGCCGCGCTCGCCGACGCGCTCGCCGATGCGGAGGCGGTCCTCCTCGGCCGGCTACGCGCGACCTCGCTCGCGTCGCTCGTGGACCGGTTCGAGGAACATCACCGCCTGGCGCGCGCGCATGGCGCACGGCCGAAGTCGAAGAAGGAAGCCTGAAAATGCACGACGTCATCATCATCGGCGGTAGCTACGCGGGGATCGCCGCAGCCACCCAGCTCGGCCGCGCGCGCAAGGACGTCCTCGTCATCGACGCCGGCGTGCGTCGCAACCGGAACGCCGCGCACGCGCACGGGTTCTTCGGGCACGACGGCATGCCGCCCGGGGAGATCGCCGCGCGAGGTCGCGCCGAGGCGCTCGCGTACCCGACCGTCCGCTGGCGCGAGGGCGAGGCGAGCGCCGCGCACGGCATCGCCGACGCGTTCGTCGTGACGGTCGACGGCGAGCACCTCGAGGCGCGGCGGCTCGTCCTCGCCACCGGGGTCGCCGACGAGCTTCCCCCGGTACCCGGCCTCGCCGAGCGGTGGGGCCGCACGGCCTTCGCGTGCCCCTACTGCCACGGGTACGAGCTCGGCGTGGGGAGGCTCGGCGTCCTCGCGTCGAGCCCGTTCGCGCTTCACTCCGCGGCGCTCGTCACCGAGTGGGCGGCGCCCGGAGAGGTGACCCTGTTCCTGAACGGGGCCTTCGAGCCCGACGACGCGCAGCTCGCCGATCTGGCCGAGCGGACGGTGAACGTGGAACGCCGCGCCGTGACCCGGCTGACCGGCGCCGCCGCCCATGTCGCGGTGGTGCTCGCGGGCGGCGAGCAGATCGAGCTCGAGGGCCTCTTCGTGCTCCCGCGCGTCCGCCCCAACGGTCCCTTCGCGGGGCAGCTCGGCTGCGCGCTCGACGAAGGGCCGTTCGGCCCGATCCTCGCGACGGATCCGATGAAGGAGACATCGGTGCCCGGTGTCTTCGCGTGCGGGGACGTCGCGTCGCTCCAGCCGGCCATCGCGCTGGCCGTCGCGGACGGGGTGCGCGCGGGCGCGGCGGTGCACCAGTCGCTCGTGTTCAGGAAGCGCACTCCGTCGGTCGCGCTCTCAGCGAGCTCGGCCTGACGTGTACGGAGAGTAGACGCCGCGGTTGTCGAGCCCCGGCTCCACGAGCCCGGGCGAGACCAGGTCGGGCGAGACGAGCGGCTCCTGCGCGGGCGCGCTCAGCGAACCGTCGGTCGAGCTCGTGTCGTCACCGGAGAACGCCGTCCCGCTCGAGGCATCGTTCCCCGGCGGAAGTGCGCGCTCGGTAGGCCCCGACGGCGCTGCGGGGAGCGCGCTGACGACGCCCGGATGAGCGGGAGGCGTGCTCGTGGTGACCTCGGCAGCCGTGGTCTGCGTGGCGCTGACCGGCTCCCGTCCCGGGCCGTGACAGGCGGCGAGCGCAAACGCGAGGACCACGAGCGACGGACCGGCAGAGGTGAGGCGATGCATGACGGGCTCCTTGGCTGCGCACCGATGCATCGCGCGCGCCGCGCGGCAGGCGCGAGCGTGGGGCAGCCCGCCTCGCCCGTTTCTTCGCCGCCGCGGCGGCGTTCGCGTCATAGTCTCGGGGCATGACGAAGACCGCGACGCGACGCGCCCTGTTCGTCCTCACGCTCGCCGCTGCCGCTGTGCCGCTCGGTCGCGGGCTGGTCGCGTGCAACGACAATCCCCTCGTCGAGCCGCCCGCCTGCGCGCCCGGCGGCTGCACGTGCGACGAGGATCCTACCCAGGCGACGTGCAAGGCGTTCAACGAACGCGAGGAAGGCGGCAAGGACCCCGCGGACGCCACGCCGGTGAACCCGACCAGCGACAGCGGGCCGGAGCCGGACGCGGGCGAGGGCGACGCGGACGCCGAGGCCGACGGCGGCTGAGCGGGCGGAAGCGAGAGGCCTCATGGCGTTCGACGCGAACCGTGAGCTCACGATCCAGGCGAGCCAGGCCGCGGACGGTACCTACGCGCTGCGCACGTCGGGGCTCGCCAAGCGGGACCGCCCGGAGCTCGAGATCACCGGCGTGACCGAGCCTGCGCTGCACGCCGCGGCCGGGATCCTGAACCTGGTCGGCGCGTACACCGTGGACCGCGCCGAGGTGCTCGCCGGGCAGACCGTCGGAAACGTGCTCGCCGTCGGCGACGAAGGGCGCGAGCTCCTCCTCGCGCTGCGGGCCGCCACTGCCGAGCCTGCGTCGCGCCCTGGACTGTGGGGCCGGCTCGGCGGCGGCAAGAGCACGAAGGGCGTCCTCCGCTTGCTCGACGCAGGCGCGCGCGACGAGCAAGCGGCGCCTCCGCTCACGGCGCTCGCCACGATGCTCGTCCACCGCGCCGCCGTCCGCCTCGCGAAGGAGGACCGGGACGGGGCGCGCGCCGAGCTCGAGGCCTCGCTCCAGGTGCTCCCTGGCGATCCGGCAGAGGCCGCGAACGAGCTCGTGATCGACGGCGCCGGCGGCATCCTGAACTGGCAGAACCACCTCGCCTACGCGGACCTCGCGGCGCTCGCCGCCACCGAGGAGGACGTGACGCACGCCATCGAACGGTTCGATCAGGCGCTCGTGCGGTCGCGAAGCCATGGGCGGCGTACTGTCGGTGCCGCGTCCCTCGACGCGCTGGTGGGCCTCGGGCCCGCCGCGGTTGGCGCGCTCGTGCGTGACGTCGTCGACCACAACCTGGCGACGGCCGGCGCGGAGGACGGCCCGACGGAGTCCCTCGTGATCGTGCGCAGCCCGATCTGGGAGTGCGGGGAAGGGGCGACCACGCAGCGCCGCGCCGCGCTCGTCCCGCGCGCGTTCCTCGGCCTCTACTACGAGGGGCCCGTCGCCGCCGCGCTCCGCGACCGGGTGCCGGCGCTCGTCGGACGGCTCGTGGGCGACGCGACGCGCCTGCAGGTCGCCTCGGCGCTCTGGCGCGCCGGTCACGCGACCGGGACGTGGGTGACGCCGGCCGCGCCGTTCGCCGCCACGGCCGAGGGCGCGACCGACGCCCATCGTGCGCTCTCCCGGATCATTGCCGACGTCGCTCGGTGCGTGCGCGCCGGTCTGTCCGACGAGGCCATCGGGGCGCGGCTGTCGGGCACCGACCACGACGCCGAGGTGCCCGAGCTCGTCAGCCTGCGCGGCTGGGAAGAGGAACAAACGGCAAAAGCGATGACGTCCTGAAGGTCGTCATCGCTTCGTTTACCGGCCGTCGCTCGTTGCGAGCGACGAGCGAGTGCAGTCAGACGCTCGTGTGCGCGTCCTTGCCGACACCGTTCGAGTACTGCGTGCCGCTCTGCTCCTCGAGGCCGAGCTTCTCGCTGATGCCCATCTCGTCGAGCTGGCCGCGGACCTTGCCGTAGCCGTCCTTCGCGATGTCGAGCGCGCGGTACCGCGTGCGGGGGCTGAAGACCATGAGCGCGGCGACGCCGCCGAGGGCCGCGACCGCGATGCCGCCGAGCACGAAGGGCAGGACCGGCGTGCGCTTCTTCGCGACGAACGGGAACGACGAAATCGCCGTCACCGCGGGGATCGCGCGGAGGACATTCTTCAGGAGCTTGTTGGTGTCTTTGACGGAGATCATGCCGCCGGCAATGCATCGCGCGTACCGTTCTCCCCGACCTGCCGGCGCGCCACGCAGCGCCGGGCCCATCGGAGGGCGCGACGCCAACTGCGCGATAGGACGAAGTTGTGCGCGGCCATGCGCCGCAAGGTCGCGCCGCCGGCAGGTGCAGATTGCCCCGCCTGTGACACGACGCACACTCGCGCTGGCCGGCGTGGCTCGCGCGACGTTCGCGCCTGACGCGCTCGTCAGCCGACCTTCGCGACCGCGGTCGGCTTCTCGCGCTTCACGTTGTAGATGCGGAGCGGCTTCTCCTTGCCCTTCAGGTGGGCCGGCGGGAGCTCCTCGTACTCGAAGCGGTTCCCGAGCCGCGCGTGCGTGTACTCGCTGACGATGACCTGGCCCGCGAGCGCGATCCCGCAGAGACGCGCGCTCGTGTTCGCGGTGTCACCGATCACGGTGTAGCTCATCGCCTTCGAGCTTCCGACGTACCCGGCGACGAGCGGGCCGGTGTGGAGGCCCATGCCGACGGCGAGGGGAGGGTGGCCCGCCTCGGCGCGCTTGCGATTGAACTTCCCGAGCGCCTCCATCTGGTCGAGAGCGCACTGCGTGGACCGCACCGCGTCGTCGGGATGGGTGAGGGGCGCGCCCCAGAAGGCCATGATGCCGTCGCCCATGAACTTGTCGAGCGTGCCTTCGTACTTGAAGATCGTCTCGACCATGAGCTCGAAGTAGTCGTTCAACAGCTCGTTGATGACGCCGGCGGTCGCGCCCTCGCTCATGCGCGTGAAGCCGCGGATGTCCGAGTTGAAGACGGTGCACTCGGGGACGTGCACGCCGCCCTTCTTCACCTCGAGCTTGCCGGAGATCACCTGCTCGGCCACGTTCGGCGAGAGCAGCCGGCTGAAGCGCTCGCGCGTCATGATCTCCTGCTCCACCTTCTTGGCGAGCAGGTTGTTCTCGATGAACATCGCGGCCTGGTTGCCGACCGTGGTGACGAGCTCGAGGTCCTTCTGCTGGAACTGGGCGAGCGACTCGGAGTCGAGCCACAGCGCGCCGAGCACCTGCTTCTCGTGGAGCAGCGGAACGACGATGGCGCTCGAGATCCGGTTCAGGATCATCGATTTGCCCTTGGACGAGGCGAAGTCCATCGACGCGTCGTGCGTGAGCACCGCGGCGCGCTCGGTCATGACGTGGTCGAGGATCGTCGACGACACCTGGATGGGCGCGTCCGTCCCGTCGCGCCGGTGCGCGGCGCGCGGCAGGAGCTTTCCGTCGTTCTCGCGGAGCAGGATGACCGCTCGGTCCGCGTTCACGAACTTGAAGAGCGACATCAGGATCTTGTGGAGCAGCTGATCGAGGTCGCGCTCGAGGCCGATGTCGCGCGTGAGCTCCCAGGTGAGCCGGAGACGCTCGTAGTCGACGCGCAGCTGCTGCGGGTCGTTCGCGAGCTGATCGAACGGCATGAAGCCCTTCGTCTGCGCGTTGATCTGCGTGCCGATGGCCCGCGCCGAGTCGAGGACGTCGACGCGCGTGCCGCCGAAGCTCGGCGGCCGCGGCGGCGGTCGCCCGTGCCCGCCGGGACCCGCGTACGGAGCGTGCGGGCCGCTGCCCTGGCCGGGCGCGGCGGGATGGGAGGGCTGCGCGGGATGGCCGCCGCCCGGATAGGCCGGGACGCCGGGCGCCGAGGGAGATTGCTGCTGTCCGGGCCGCGGCGCCTGCGAGCCCTGCGGGTGCTGCCCGGGGAAGGCGGGACGCGGGGACATCGCGCCCTGCGCGGGCATGCCCATCGTGCCGCCGGGTCCGCCATGGCCGCCGCCCATGTCCGGGCGCTGCGCGAAGGCGCTCACCGGAGGCGGGACGCTCGGCCCCTTCGCGCTGCTGCCGCCGCGGCCGTCCGCGTTGCTCCACGGCGAGGTGCCCGCGCCGGCCTGCATGTTGCCGCTCGGCTGCGGCGCATGATGCGGGTGGGCGACCGCGCCGGGTCCGACGCCGCCCATCATCGCGCCCTGCGCCGGAGCGAAGGGCGGCGGCGCGTTGAAGTCGATCGCGGGGCCCTGGCCGTCGTCGTAGCGGGCGCGCGTCGAGCCGAGAGCGATCTCGTCGCCGTGGCGGAGAGGCATCTCGCCGCGAACGCGCTCGCCGTTGACGTACGTGCCGTTCAGGCTCCCGAGGTCGCGGAGCACGAAGTTGCCGTCCCGTTGCTCGAGAATGCAGTGCTCCTTCGACACGATCTTGTCGAGGAGCTGGATCGAGTTGTTCGGATGCCGCCCGAGGCTGTTGATGGGCCGCAGCTCGATCGCCTGCTGTCCCTCGGCGGTTGCGAGGATCAAACGCGCCATCGCTAGAAGCCCATCGTAGCCGCACATCGGGCCGCCTGCACACAGCAAAACTCGGCACCCGACGCGAGATCGGTCTGGTACGGTCAGGTGCGCATGCCCAAGCGCGGCGGAAAGCCTGGTTCTCCCCTCAGCATGAGCCCGCCGGAGCGCTCGTCCCGCCCTGCCGATCGCGCGTCGACGCGCGTGGTCGGCAAGGACAAGGAGCGGTCCTCGCGCGGCGCGGCCGCGAAGGACCCCTCCTCGAAGGAGCCCGACGCGGCCGGCAGCGCGGCCGGGTCGGCGGGCACCGCCGCGAAGAAGCGCGCGCCGCAGGCCCCGGTTCTCGGTGCCCCGGGGGCCCCGGGCGCCCCGCGGCGCGAGACCCTCGAGTCGCCCTCCGCGGCGACGCTCCGGGAGCGTGAGCGCGAAGCGGCCGCGGAGAAGACGCACGCGTCCCCGCTCGACGCCGCCGGCCATCCCGTCGTGCAGCCTCGCATCGAGCCGCCGCCGCCCTCGAATCCCGGCGCCGTGCGCGCGTGGTTCGATGCGAACCGCGCCCCGGCGCCCGGTCAGGGTCGCGAGCCGTTCCGCATCCCCGTCGAGCTCGTCGGCCTCCACACCGACCCGGCCATCCTGCCCGAGGAGCCGCTCGCGAGCGGCGGCCTGTTCGAGCTCGTCGGGACCGTGGCGCGCCGCGCCCTCACCCTGGGGCTCGCCTCGCGCGAGCCGAGCTTCCACGTGTTCGTCGCCGCCTCTCCGCAGGTGATGATCGAGGACGACATCGTCCGCTACGCGGAGCAGTTCTCGCGCACGCGGCCGACGCCCCCGGACATCGTGTACGTGCACGACTTCGACCGCCCCGAGGCCCCGAAGCCGCTGCTCGTGCCGGCGGGCGCGGGCGCGACGTTCGCCGAGGCGATGGCGGGGCTCATCGACCGGCTCCGCGAGGAGATCCCGGGCCTCTCGCAGCACGACGAGGTCCGCCGCGCGACGCAGAAGCTCGTTCACGAGCTCGAGGCGCAGAACCGCGAGGTGCTCGGCAACCTCGAGACCACGGCGAAGGGCCTCGGCTTCGGGGTCCGTTCGATCCAGGGCGGCGTGCAGACGTTCCCGATCCTGCACGGCAAGCCGCTCTCCGCCGAGCAGTTCACCGCGCTCGACGAGTCGACCAAGAAGGCGCTCGGCGAGGCGGAGGAGCGCCTGACCGCGGAGGTCGACAAGGCGGCGGGCCTCGTTCGCGACCAGAACGCGAGCTTCGACGCGGCGCGCGAGGAGGCGATGAGCCGCCTCTCCGAGGCCGTCATCCAGACGGCGATGGGCGAGCTGCGGAAGATCCTCGAGGACTTTGGCACCGACGTTCACCACTACCTAGAGACCGTGGAGGCCGCCCTCGTCGAGGACTGGGCCGACTTCCTCGAGCTCGGCCCGCAGCAGCCCCACGAGGACGGCGAGTCGAAGGGCGAGGAGCACGATCCCGAGCACGCGACGCGCCTCGGGCGCTTCAAGGTGAATCTCCTCGTCGCGCACGAGGAGGGGTCGCCCCCGCCGGTCATCTACGAGACGAATCCCACGTATCCGAACCTGTTCGGCTACCTCGAGCGGCGGGCGCGGTTCGGCGCGCTGCTCACCGACTTCACGCGGATCCGGCCGGGATCGCTGCATGCCGCGTCGGGCGGCGTCCTCGTGGTGCGTGCCGCCGACCTCATGACCGATCCCATCATCTGGGAGCGCGTGAAGCGGATCCTCCGCGAGCGCCGGATCGGCGCCGAGGATCCGCTCGGTCCCCTCGGCCTCTACGCGACGACGCTGCGGCCGGTGCCCGTGCCGATCCGCGTGCGCGTCGTGATGGTCGGGCCGCCCGATCTCTACGCCATGCTGCTCGAGGCCGACGCGGACTTCGCCGCGCTCTTCCGGGTGAAGGTCGAGATCGAGCCCACCATCCCGCGCACCGACGACCACCTGCGCGCGCTCGACGCGTACCTCATGCAGATGGCCAAGGAGCGCGAGTGGGGCGCCTTCGATCGCGGCGCTCGCGCCATGCTCCTCGATCTCGCGACGCGCCTCGCCGGCGATCGCCAGAAGGTGTCCCTCGCGCTCGCGCCGCTCGAGGAGACCGCGGCGTTCGCGAGCGCGCTCGCCGCCGCGCGGGCCGGTGGGCCGACGGACTGGGCGGACAGCGGCCCGCTCTCGCGCGCGCCCGTCCCGTTCCACGCGTCCACGTCGCCGGCCAACAGCGTCGTCACCGCGGAGGACGTGGCGATCGCCTGGCGCGAGCGCCGGGAACGCGCAGGGGCCGCCGAGCGGCACATCCGCGAGCTCACGCTCCGCGGCGAGGTCTCGCTCGACACCGAGGGCGAGCGCGTGGGCGTCGTCAACGGCCTCTCCGTGTACTCCGCCGGCGACGTCGAGTTCGGTCAGCCGATGCGCATCACGACGGTGGTCGCGCTGGGCCGCGAGGGCATCGTCGACGTCGAGCACGAGGCGCAGCTCGGCGGCGCGATCCACACGAAGGGTGTCGCGATCATCCGCGGCTATCTCTCGCGCATCTTCGGCCAGGAGCGTCCGCTCAGCATCAAGGCGCAGATCGCCTTCGAGCAGAGCTACGGCGAGATCGACGGCGACAGCGCCTCGTCGACCGAGCTGTACGGCGTGCTCTCGGCGCTCAGCGACGTGCCCATCGATCAGGGCATCGCGGTCACCGGCAGCGTCAATCAGCTCGGCGACGTCCAGGCGATCGGCGGCGTGTGCGCCAAGATCGAGGGCTTCTTCGAGCTGTGCCTGGCCCGCGGGCTCACCGGCAAGCAGGGCGTCATGCTCCCGCGGACGAACCTCGACCACCTCGTGCTCCGCGAGGATGTCGCGCACGCCATCGCGGAGGGCAAGTTCCACCTGTACGCCGTTGCCACGGTGAGCCAGGGCATCGAGATCCTGACCGGCGTGCCCGCGGGCGTGCGCGACGCCTCGGGGCGCTTCCCGGCTGCGTCGGTGTTCGGGCGCGTCGAGCGACGTGTCATCGAGATCGCCGAGCGCCTGCGCGAGGCAGAGGGCCACCACGGCGGCGTGCCCGCGCTCGAGTCGCGCGACGACGTCAGCCACGCGGACCTGAGCGATGCCGGGGACTATCTCCCCCGCTGATCCGGCCGCGGGCGTGCTCGGGACGCTGGGGAGGCTCCTCCGTCCGGAGCTCGCCGACCTCGCGGCCTACGTCCCGCACGATCCGCCCGGCATCGAGGTGAAGCTCGATGCGAACGAGGCTCCGGCACCGCCGGCGCTCGTGTCGGAGGTCGCGGCGCGCGCGCTGGCCGGCGTGGCGCTCGAGCGTTATCCGGATCCGCTCGCGCTGCGGCTGAAGTCGGCCATCGCGCGGCGCACCGGGGCGGCGGCGGGTGACCTCCTCGTCGGGACCGGCTCCGACGAGCTCATCGCGCTGCTCGTGAACGCGCTGTCGGTGCCGCGTGGCCGGGCCGCGCAAGCGGTGGTCCTCACGCCGACGCCGACGTTCGTCATGTACCGGATGACCGCGCGCAGCCACGGCGTGAAGCCGGTCGAGGTGCCGCTCGACGCGTCGTGGGACCTCGACGCCGGGACGATGAGCAAGGCGATCACCATGATGCAGCCGAACGTGGTCTTCATCGCGAGCCCCAACAATCCGACGGGCAACCGGGTGCGCGAGGAGCGCCTCGACGCGGTCATCCGTGCCGCCGGAGAGGCGGCCGCCTTCGTCGTGCTCGACGAGGCCTACATCGACTATTCGGGCCCCGGCGCGAGCCTCCGCGGGTGGCGCGCGCGGCATCCGCACCTCGGCATCCTCCGCACGGTGAGCAAGATCGGGCTCGCGGCGCTGCGGGTCGGCTGGCTCGAGGCCGACCCCGCGCTGCTCGCCGAGATCGACAAGACGCGCCAGCCCTTCAACGTGAGCGCGACGAGCCAGATCGCCGCCGCCGCGGTGCTCGAGGACGCGTGGGACGCGGTGCAGGCGGGCGTCGCGGACGTGGTGGCGCGTCGCGAGGAGCTGAGCGCGGCCATTGGCGCGCTGCCCGGCTTCACGGTCACGCCGAGCGGCGCGAACTTCCTCTGGGTGAAGACGCCGGGACCGGCCGCGCCGGTGTTCGAGCAGCTCGCGCGGGACGGCGTCCTGGTCCGCAGCTTCCACAAGAGCGGCGGCCGCCTCGGGACGCAGCTGCGCATCACGATCGGCACGAGCGCGCAGCACGAGCGCCTGCTCGCGTCGCTCGCGCGGGTGCCGGCGTGAGGTACGCGCTCGTCGTGGGGCTCGCCGCGCTGGCGGTGGCCGGCTGCGCGCGCGATCCCCGCGTGGCGCGCGTCTACGACGGGCACGTCGTCGAGGGGCGCTTCATCGCGCCCGACGCGTACGCCGCGTACCTGCAGGGGGCCCTCGCCGACGCGGCGGGCGATCTGCCGGGCGCGCTCGCCGCCTACCGCCGCGCGATCGACGAGGACGAGGAGGACCCGGAGCTCGAGGCGCGCGTCGGGGACGTGCAGTGCCGTCTCGACCCGAAGGACCCGGCCGCGGATGCCGCCTTCACGAAGGCGCGGAAGATCGATCCGGCGAGCGCCGCCGCCCTCGGAGCGCAGGCCCGCTGCGAGCTCCTGCGCGGGCACGCCGCCGAGGCAACGGCGCTTGCCGAACGTGCCGCCGAACAGGACCCGCACAGCGCTTCGTTCGCAGCACTGGCGCTCCTCGCCGACGCGAAGGCCGAGGCCGGCCGAGCGCCCGAGGGCGGCGCGCGCGCCGTCGACCCCGCGGCGCGCGCACGGGCGGTGGCGCTCAC
>JAQBQL010000197.1 GCA_028287035.1 Labilithrix sp.
CGTCGTCACCGCGACCCGCGCAGCCGCCGCCCGAGCACACGCGCGCCGGCCACGCGGCTCGCCCGTCGCCACGCGCCGCCCACGCAAAACGTTCCGCTCCCGCACGCCACGCCACGCCACGCCCTCAGTGCATCACCGCCGCGTCCACCACGTGCACCCCCGGCGCCCGCTCCTTTGCTTTCTCCACCATCACTCGTGCGATATCCGCCGCCTTGTTCGGGGCATACCTCCCCAGCACCGGCGCCACCACGCGCACCAGCGACAGCCCCACGCGCTCGAACGGGCGGCGCTCGCCGCGCTCGCCGTCGATGAACGAGGGACGCAGCGCGTACAGGCTCTCCCACCCCTGTCGCGCCAGCGCCTGCTCGACCTCGCCCTTCACGCGCGTGTAGAACGCGCGCGAGGCCGGGTCGGCGCCGATCGACGTGACATGCACGAACGCCTTCGCCCCGCCGTCCAGCGCCGCCCGCGCGAACGCGAGCACCGCGTCGTGGTCGATGGCCCGGAATGCCTCCTTCGAGCCCGCCTTCTTCATCGTGGTCCCGAGCGTGCAGAACGCCACCGTCGGCGCCGGCAGGCCCGCGAAGGCCTGCGCGCTCCCGAGCTCCACGACGACCTGCTGGAGCTTCGTGTGCTCCCGCGCGACCGCGCGGCGTCCGACCGACACCACCCGATCGAATCCGTCGTCCGCGAGCAGCCGATCGAGCAGATACGTGCCCACGAGCCCACTCGCCCCCGCGATCCATGCCGTCGTCATGAGGCCACCCTACCCCAGCGCGCCCTCCGCCGCCGCCGCCGGGAGCCGATGGATGCGCAGGAGCACCTCCTCCGCCGGCACGCCGAGACGGAGCGGAAAGCCGTAATGCCCGGTGCCGCGGTGGATGTACATGCGATCGGTGCCTCGCCCCCAGATGCCGTGGTCGGGAATCCGGTCACCGAACAGCCGGAGGAACGTCCACTGCAGGCCGAGACTGAGGAGCCCCACCTGCCCGCCGTGCGTGTGCCCGCTGAGCACGAGATCCCCTTCCCCGAGCGGCAGATGGCGGAATGCGCCGGGGTCGTGGAGGAGCACGATGCGAACCGCCCCCGCCCGGCGGGGATGCGCGGCACACACGCGCGCGAGATGGGCCTCACGGTCGCGCCACGCGAAGTCCATCCCGACGATCTGGACGGGACCGGCCGCAGTCTCCACGTCGGCGGCGTCGTCGACGAGGTGCGCGATTCCGTTCTCCGCGAGCGCACGGACCACGACCGCCGGCGCCTCGTGGTCGTGATTGCCATTGCAGGCGAAGACGCGACCAGGAAGCTTCTTCAACGGCGCGAGCGCGTCGCGCAGCAGATCGGGATCGCTCTGCGACTCCATCGTCAGGAAATCACCGGTGAGCACGACGAGGTCGGGATCCGCGGCGACCGCCCGCTCGCAGATGCGCGCCAGCCGCTTCACCGACATGAACGGACCGAGATGGGGATCCGAGATCTGCACGAGGCGAAGCGGGCGGTCGACGCGCCCCATGCCGGAGGCCGCCGGCGCGAGCTTCGCCACGGCGTCGGTGCTCGGCCCCACCACGACGTCGACCTCGCGCCACTGCGTCGTGAGCGACTGCACCATCCCGATCGCCGCCAGCGCGTACGGCAGCCACGGCGCGTACGGATGCAGGCCCAGCGCGAGGAGCACCGCCCACGGCAGCGCGAGCAGCGTCCCGGCCGCGAAGAAGGCCGCCGGCCAGCTCACGAGAAGCCGGTAGACGAACGGGCGCATGCGCGGGCGCGAGAGGACGAGGAAGTTCACGTAGACGGTCGCATGCAGCGCCGCATAGACCGGCAGCACGCGCGCGAAGGGCGCGGACATCGCCACCGCCACGAGCGAGTAGATGCCCACGAGCACCCCGACGAATCCCCCGAACGGCCGGCCGCGCACCGACCATGCGGTGGCGACCACGACGAGCCAGCCCGCGAGCGACATCAGCGAAAACCAGCTCATCTCTGCCAGAGTACGATGCTGGCGCAGCCCGTTCGGTGTCAGCCCTGCCGGCGGCGCGCATTTGCTAGGCTGCCGGGGATGCGGCTTCCGCGCGGCACTCGCTCCACGCTCCTCACCCTGGCGCCGCTCGCGCTGACGCTCTTCCTGGGCTGCAGCAGCGATGACGCCCCCACCGCAGGCCCTTCCGACGCGGCGACGCCGCCCGGCGCCGACCACGACGCTGCGCCCGGCGACGCGGGAGTCCCGGCTCCCGACGCCGCGCCGCCGGCGGACGCTGCCCTCCCCGATCCGTGCGCCGGACGCGCCGTGTGCGATTCGTTCGAGTCGGCGGCGCCCGGCGGCAAGCCCGATCCCGCCACCTGGAAGGTCCTCGAGAACAGCGGCACCGTCACCGTGAGCGACGCCCGCGCGCACACCGGGACCCACTCGGTGAAGCTCGCGACGACCATGGCCCAGTACCAGCGCGCGATGATCCAGACCGCCGGCGCGCCGCTCTTCCCGCTGCCCGGCAACACGCTCTACGGGCGCATGTGGGTCTACCTCGAGAACGCAGCCGCTCACTCCGTCCACTGGAACATGATCAGCGCGGGCGGGGCGGTGCCGGGTCATTCCGGCGTCACTGCGGTGTACGACTACGGCGGGCAGCTCGACGTCCTGCTGGCGCTCTACGACACGCAGGGCGCCAAGACCGACTGCGGGACGCACTCCGCGAGGGCGATGCCGATCGGGACCTGGACCTGCTTCGCGTGGGCTTACAAGGGACCCACGAACGAGATGCAGCTCTTCGATCAGGCCGGCGAGATCACGGACATGCACGTCGTGAACAAGGGCCAGCAGTGCCTCTCCCACGACCTCGGCGACCAGTGGATCGCGCCCACCTTCGCGAACGCCAGCGTCGGCTGGGAGAGCGTCCAGACGGACGCCGGCCACACCATGTACATCGACGACGTCATCCTCGACGACGAGCCCGTGTCGTGCCCGTGACCGCGATCATCCAGGTCTTCGGCACGAAGAAGTGCAAGGAGACCCAGAAGGCGGAGCGCTGGTTCAAGGAGCGCGGCATGAAGGTCCAGAGCATCGATCTCGGGCAGAAGGCCATGTCGCCCGGCGAGCTGCGCAGCGTCGCCGCCAGGGTGGGCGGCGTCGAGGCGCTCATCGATCGCGAGGGAAAGCGCTACGTCGACAAGGGGCTCAAGTACTCGGCGCCGACCGGCCCGCGCATCGAGGCGCTCCTCCTCGAGGATCCGCTCCTCCTCAGGACGCCCATCGTCAGGCGCGGCACCGACGCGACGGTCGGCTTCGCGCCGGCCACCTGGGAGACGTGGCGGAGCACCTGAGCATGCATCCCGCCGCCTCGCTCCTCAGCATGGTCGGGATCGGCGGGCTCGCGGTCGTGGTCGCGGCGCTCCTCGTCGCGGGCGACGTGTGGGCGGTCCGCCGGCTCGGCGTCGGCGCGCCGTCGCTCGGCGTGCGGCTTGGCGGCTGGCTCGTGCTGACCGGTGGCCTCGCGCTCGCGGGCGTGCTCCACCAGTGGAAACGGCAGCCGCCGCCGCTCGTGCTCTTCATGATCGGCGGGGTACTGCTCGCGGTGTGGCTGGCCGGCTCACGGATCGGCGAGCGCATGGCCGAGGCCCTGCCCCTCGCGGCGATCGTCGGCTTCCAGGCGTTCCGGCTGCCGCTCGAGCTCTTCATGCACCATGCGGCGGCAGAGGGGACGATGCCCGTCCTCATGTCGTTCTCCGGGTCCAACTACGACATCGTGAGCGGCCTCACCGCGATCCCGGTGGCGTGGCTGGCGGCGCGCGGAGAGGCCTCGCCCGGTCTCGTGAAGGCGTGGGGGATCCTCTCGTCGGTCCTGCTCGCGGTGGTCATGGCGCTCGCCATCGGGGCCTCCCCCGCGCTCGCCGCATTCGGGACGGGCCCGCGCGAGCTGAACACCTTCGTCGGGTACTTCCCCTTCGTCTGGCTGCCCTGCGTCCTCGTCCCGGCCGCGCTGTTCGGGCAGATCGTCCTCTTCCGGCGGCTCGCGCTCGACGTCCTCTGACGGCGCCCCTAGAAGGGTTCCGCCCCGATGCTGCCGTTCCACGTCTCTGCCACCGACCCCGGCTCGCGCGCGCGCCGCGGCCACCTCACCACCGCGCACGGCGTCGTCGAGACGCCGGTGTTCATGGACGTCGGCACCCGCGCCTCGGTGACCCACTGCGCGCCTCGCGACCTCGCCGAGGTGGGCACGCAGGTCGTGCTCGGCAACACGTACCACCTCATGCTGCGGCCCGGGCCGGAGGCGTTCCGGAAGCTCGGCGGCATCCACGCGTTCATGCGGTGGGACGGGCCCGTCCTCACCGACTCGGGCGGCTACCAGATCTTCTCGCTCCCCGCCGACCGCGTGATCACCGAGAAGGGCGCGCGCTTCAAGGGCTACACCGACCAGCAGATGCACCTGCTGTCGCCGGAGCGATCGATCGAGGTCCAGACCGCCATCGGCTCGGACATCATGATGGTGCTCGACGAGTGCATCAACTCGATGTCCGACGAGCCGACCACGCGCGCCGCCATGGAGCGGACGCACCGCTGGGCGCTCCGCAGCCTCGCGGCACGCACCAACCCGGCGCAGGGTCTCTTCGCGATCGTCCAGGGCGGCGTCGTCCCCGAGCTCCGTCGGCAGTCGGCGGCGTTCCTCACCGCGCATCCGTTCGACGGGTTCGCGATCGGCGGGCTCGCGGTGGGCGACACCCGCGTCGAGCGCGAGGACGTGACGGCGCTCGCCGCCGAGCTCCTCCCGCGGGATCGCCCGCGCTACCTGATGGGGGTCGGCACGCCCCCCGATCTCCTGCAGGCGATGCTCGCCGGCGTCGACATGTTCGACTGCATCATCCCAACGCAGCTCGCGACGCAAGGCACCGCATTCACGTCGACCGGGCGCGTGCGGCTGACGCGCACCACGAACTTCCTCGCCGAGGAGGATCTCGATCCGAAGTGTGCCTGCTCGACGTGCCGCACGTTCAGCCGCGCGTACCTGCACCATCTCTTCAAGGCGAAGGAGCCCCTCGGCCCGCGCCTCGTGTCACTCCACAATCTGCATTACTACCACCAGCTCATGGCCGAATCCCGACGAGCCATCGAAGAAGGGGTATTTGCCGAATACGCACGAAGCACGCTCGCGATCATCGACCGCCACGAGCACAGCGAGACGGCATTCGGCGAGCCGCCGCGGCCGGTCACCCGGAAGAAGAAGCGCAAGGTGGTGATCGCATGAGCATCGTCGAGACCATCGTCCTCGCGAACGGCGCGGTCGCCATCCGTCACGTCCCGAGCGGCGAGATCATGCATCGCGGCACCGGGCCCGCGGTGGAGCCGCGCGAGATCTACGTCGATCCATCACGGCTCGGGGCGCGGCTCGAGATGCCGGGCGATCCGCTGGTGCTCCTCGACGTCGGCCTCGGCGCAGGCTCCAACGCGCTCGCCGCCTGGCGCATCTCCGAGTCGCTCCCGCTCACCGCGCGGCGGCTCGTCATCCTGTCGTTCGACAACGATCTGTCCTCCCTCGAGCTCGCGCTGCGGCCCGAGAATGCCGCGTCGTTCGGATATCATCTCCCGGACGCGAAGCTCGCCGCGGCGACGCTCCTCGCCGACGGACGTCACGACACCGCGCGCACCACGTGGCGCCTCGTGCCGGGCGACTGCATCGCGGCGTTCGACAAGCTCGAGCCCGAGATGGCCGACGTCGTCTACTGGGACATCTACTCGCGCGAGGTGTGTCCCACGGTGTGGACGGCGCGGGCGTTCCGCAGCCTCCGCCGCGTGTGCCGCGCCGGCGCGACGTTCCACACCTACAGCGCCGCGACGCCCACGCGCTCCGGGCTCCTGCTCGCCGGATTCGCGGTCGGGCGCGGTCCGGCGACCGGCGCGAAGGGCGAGACCACGATGGCCGCCACCGACCCTTCGCTGCTGCCCGAGCCCCTCGATGCGCGGTGGCTCATCCGCCTCCAGCGGTCGTCGTCGCCCTTCCCGAGCGACGTGCCCGCCGACGCGGCGAGCCGCGAGGCGCTGGTCGAGAAGATCCGCTGGATGCCCCAGTTCGGCTGGGGCTGAGGGCTAGCGGCGCCGCTTCTTCGGCGCCGCGAGGTACGCCTTGCCGCGCGGCGAGATCTCGTAGCCGACCTCGAAGCTCTGCGTCAGCCCGAGCTTCTTCAGCTTGCGCACGTCGATCTTGAAGGGCTCGGTCTCGCGCTTCGCCTTCGCCGCGAGCTTGCTCGCCGCCACGCGCGGGTTCTTCGCGATGAGCGCAAACGTCTGCTTGGTCCACGGCCGCGGGGCCGCTTCGTCGAGCTTCGCGAGCTTGACCCGGATCGCCTCGACGTCGTCCGGCGTGAGGTCGTCCTCGAGGGCGATGGCGACGCGGTCCCCATCGCCCACGTGCCGGAGCTCGACGCGGTGCACCGGCGCGTCGTCCTCGAGCGGGCCCAGCTCCGTCAGGTACGCGAGCAGCGCGTCGCGCGACGGGAAGCCGGCGCGCGTGGCGTCATCGCCCGTGATGCTCGAGGCCGGCACGACGGCGTGATCCGTCACCTCGAGGACGCCGATCGGATGACAGCGGTAGCGGCCTCCCGCCTTCACGTGCGGCTTCTGCCAGCGCCGGAAGGTGAGCGTCACCGCCCCGCTGACGAGACCCTCGAAGAATGCTTTCTTGAACAGCAGCATCGGCGGCGCGCGGCGCTGGCGTTCACGTGCGGCCGGAGCGCGCGACGAGCGCCTCGGCCGCCGACTTCGCGCCGTTGACGTTCATGCGGACGCCGGCGGCTTCGGGGTTCGGCTTGTCGCCGTCGACCACCGACCAGTTCCAGCGGCCGTCGCCCTTGGGATCGACCTTGAGATGGTACGGGCCCGCCTCCGCCTTCCAGATATCGCCCTTTTCCTTGCGCCACTTCATCGTGCTCGTGTGCTTCGTATAGCGCGGTCCGGCCGCGGTGCCGTCAATTCAGGCGCCGAGGCGGGGAAGATCCCCCGCGGCCCCACGTAGCAGGTCCCATGCGCCGCCCCACCGTGCTCTTCGCCCTCGCGCTCACCACCGCCGCGTGCAGCGGCAGCTCCACGCTCCAGGAAGCCGCGGACGGCGGCTCCTCGAGCGGCTCCAGCGGCAGTGGATCGAGCGGATCGAGCGGCGGCGGCGGCGGGTCGAGCGGCTCGAGCGGCTCGAGCGGCTCGGAGCCGGACGGCGGGGCCGAGCCCCAGGAGACGAAGGTCGGGTCGATCACGATCTCCTCCACCCACTACGCGATCGGCGCAACGCCGGTCGAGATGGGCAGCGCGAGCGGGACGTTCTATCGCGTCCCGCCCCCCACGGGCGGCGCGAGCAGCGCCTGCACCGAGACCCCCGAGGGCGCGTGCACGCTCACCACGTGCAACGCCGCACCCTCCGGCGACGCCGGCGCCTCCGCCATCGAGTACACGCACGCGGGTCCTCTCGAGGTGAGCGGCGTCCTCGTCAATGACGGCACCATGAGCCTCCAGCCCGGCGGCTACGGCTACGCGACGGTGAGCGGGAGCGTCGCCTTCTTCATGGGCGGCGAGCCGATCCGCGTGCATGCCGCGGGCAACGCTGCCGCCGGAGGGGCGCCCGCGTTCGACGTGACGCAGACCGCGCCCGGGACCGTCACCGTGACCGCGCCCGTCTTCGACACGCAGAGCCGGGTCGCCGTGAACGCCGGCGCGCCCCTGGCGGTCAGCTGGTCCGGCGCGGGCTCGAGCGACGTGCTCGCGCAGGTCGCGGCGGGCACGAGCTCACGTAGCGCGGTCGGCCGCTGCATCTTCCCGGGCGGCGGCGGCAGCGGCTCGATCCCGGCGGCAGTCTTCGCAGCCGCGCAGGCGGCGGGAGGCACGGGAGTGAGCTTCTCGGTCACCGTCCTCGCACACCATCGCGAGACGAAGGACGGCTGGCGCATCGACGTCGACCTCCAGTCGTACGGGCTCCGGCCGGGCGGCGCGAACCTCGCGATCGGCCTCGTCGACGTGCGTTGACCCTCCGGATCACCCGAGCAGGCGCTCGATCGCGCGCTGGGAGCGCTCCGGTTCCATCACGAACGTGAGCGCGGCGCCGTAGACCGCGCCGGCGAAGTGCGCCGAGTGGTTCACGCCGTCGCGCGCGCGATAGGAGCTGTACGCGCTGTAGGCGAGGTACGCGAGGCCGTACACGAAGCCGGGGACGGCGATCGGCAGGAACAGCAGCGACAGCTTCATCTCGGGGAAGAGCAGGATGGAGCTGAAGATCACGGCGGCCACCGCGCCCGACGCTCCGAGCGAGCCGTACCGCGGATCGTTCATCCGGCGCAGCGTGGTCGGCACGTGCGCGGCGACGACGGCGCTCACGTACAGCACGAGGAAACGCACCACTCCGAGCGCCGCGGCGAGCCGGTCGGCGAAGAAGTAGAGCGTCACCATGTTGAAGAGCAGGTGCGTCGCGTCGGCGTGCACCCAGCCGCCGGTGAGGAGCCGGTACACCTGCCCGCGGTGCCTGACGGCGTACGGGCTCAGCAGGAGCCTCCCCTTGAGACCCGGGATGACCCAGGCGGCGACGCTCACCACCACCACGGACGCGATGAGGATGCCCACGATCATCGAGGGCGCGAGCGCGGGCGGGTTCATGGCCGCGCCACTCTAGCCCGTCTGGCGCGGAGACCTCGCGGTCAGCTCGCCTCGCTCATGCGCTTGCTCTGCGGGGGCTCGACGGCGCCGAAGGTGATCGCGTTCAGGAGCACGCCGACGAGCTGGCCTTCGACCTGCTCCTTCGCGGTGCCCTGGGTCACCTGCGGCTGCGGCTCGCGGCCCTCCGTGAGGTGGGCACGACGGACGGCACGGCGCTTGGACTTCGTGGACATGGTGCGTCATGAAGCAACCCGCGTGCCCTTCCGCGAAATCCCGCGTTTTGTGGGGCTCCGGCCGTCACCGCGAGCGTGGAGCCCGGGCGCGCCTGCGTCACGTGGCAGGAATGTCGCTCGGGTCCTCGTCCGCGGCGTCCGCGTGGACGCTGGGCTCGTCGAGGATGTCGAGCTCCTCGGGGCGCTCGAGGCTCACCCGCCCGATGAGGCCGGTCCGGAACTCGTGGATGAAGATGTCCGCCGCCTTGCGTACGTCCACGGTGCCGCCCTTCTGGAGGCACCCGCGCCTCCGCCCGATCGCCTCGAGCAGCCCGAGCTCCGTCTTCGGGACCTCGGTGAGCTTGTAGCGGGCGCACACGAGCTCGGGATAGGCGTGGAGCAGGACCTTCGCCCCGAAGAGGCCGACGATCTCGTAGTCGAGCGCGTTGTCGGGGATGGCGCCGCCGAACGCGAGACAGAGCCCGCCGTAAGGGTCCTCGATCTTCGGCCACATGATCCCCGGGTTGTCCGAGAGGAACATGCCGTTCTTCAGCTCGACGGTCTGCTTGCCCTTCGTCACCGCGGGGATGTCGCCCACGTTGGCGATCTTGCGCTGCGCGAGCGTGTTCACGAGCGTCGACTTGCCGACGTTGGGAATGCCGACGATGAGCGCCCGCGCCTGCGTCCGGCCGCGCGACGGCCGCGCGAGCTCGCTGCATGCCTGGGCGATCTTGGTGCGGGTCTCGTGCTCCCTCGTGGTGCTGATGGCGATCGCGAGCACCCGCCCGCCGATGACCCCCTTCGGGAACTTGCGCGGCGGCGTCGCCTCGAGGCGCGCCAGCCAGCGCTTCGTGACCGCCGGGTCGGCGAGATCGCTCTTGCTCAGCACCTTCACGCAGGGCTTCTGCGCCCGGAGCTCGGTGAGGAGCGGGTTCTCGCTGGCATGAGGCATGCGCGCGTCGAGCACCTCGATGACGACGTCCTGGTCGGGCATCGTCTCGGCGATGACCTTCCGCGCCTTGGTCATGTGCCCGGGGAACCACTGGATCGTCGACACGGGCCCGATGTAGCAGGACGGTGCGGCGTGCACGAGCGCGCCGTGACGCCGGCTTCACAGCGCTCGGCCGCCGGCAGGGCCCCTTCGCCCACGAAATGCTGGCGGGCCAGGGGAAGAAGGGTCAGCGTGAGGCGTACCAACCTCAGGCACGACTTCTGCTCCAGGGGGCCTTCGCATGCGTCTTTCACCCGTCGTCGCCGCGTTCGTGGTCGCCATCGCCTCGGTCGTGGGGAAGGCGCACGCCGAGCCGGCCGACCCGGCGAAGGACGCGCAGGTGGCGCGGCTGCTCGAGGCCAAGAAGACGCTCCACTGGAACCAGAGCGTCGGCGGCTCCAAGGAGCGCTACGGCCACGCCGAGACCCTGGTCGACGCCCCGGCGGAGAAGGTCGCGAAGACCGCCACCGAGTTCGGCAAGTACCGGGAGCTCCACCGGAAGTTTGCCGGCGCGCGGGTCATCGCCAAGGAGGGCGACAAGACGGACGTGTACATGAAGTACCCCGTCACCATCGGCCCGATGACCATCGAGATGTACGAGGTCATGAGGTTCGACGCCGACCGCGCCACGCCCGCCGGCACCCACGTCATCGAGGCGCACGGCATCAAGGGCGACATGAAGCGGGGGCACACGCTCATCACCATCAAGCCGGTGGACGCGCGCCACTCGCTCGTCGAGGTCGACGTGCTGCTCGTCCCCACCCTGCCCGCGCCGCAGTCGTACGTCGACGAGGAGCTGCGTGACGGCGCCTACGACTTCGTGAGCGGCCTTCGCGACCGCGCCCAGACCGCGCCCGGGCCCGTCACCGCGCTCTGAGCGCTCGCCGCGCTTGCCACGTCAGAGCGAGGCGGCGAACTCCCGTCCGAGCTCGACGGGCGAAGGGCGATCGCCGGCATCACGAGCGGTGGCCGCGCGCAGGAGCTTCGCGATCGCCGCGGGGTACGTGCGCAGCCGCTCTGCGTCCTCGAACGGGTCGCGCCGCATGTGAGCGACGATGCGGTCGCGCGCATTGTCGATGTCGTCGAAGAACGCCCGGCCGGTGGTCACGTTGTAGATGGTGCCGGCGAGCGCGTACACGTCGGAGCGCGGGTCGAGCTCGACGGGATCGAGCACCTGCTCGGGCGCGATGTAGCCGGCGGTGCCCGCCACGAAGCGGCCCGCAGCGTCGGCCGGCACGCGGCGCGCGCGCACCATGCCGAAGTCGATGACCACGGTGGAGAGCGGCGGAGCGAAGGCCGGGTCACGGTGGCGCGCCGGGTCGAAGTGCACGCCGCCCGCGAGCGGCAGACGCAGCCACAGGTTGGCAGGCTTGATGTCACGATGGACGAGCCCGGCGCTGTGGAGCGACGAGAGGCCGGCACACGTGTCGAGCACCACCTGGCGCAGCTCGAAGAGCGTCATCGGACGCGCCGCCGAGTACTGCTTCAGGTCGGCCCCGATGAGATACTCGAGCACGAGGAAGGGCACGGAGCTCACGACGCCACGGTCGATGATGTTGGCGACGTTCGGGTGATAGAGGCCGGCGAGGGCCCGCGCCTCCTCGACGAACGAGGCGAGGATCCCGGCGCGCTCGGTGTCGGTCGCGTTCGCGAGCGCCTCCGCCTTCGGGATCTTGAGCACGAAGTACCGCTCCGCCCCGGGCTTCCGCACGAGCCACACCGAGCCGATGCCGCCCTCGCCGAGCGGCTTCACGAGCTCGTAGCCCTCGATGACCTTCGGCTCGGCCTTCGCGGCCTTCGGGGGCGGCGGGGGCGTACGGCGGATGGCGGCGCGCACCGCCGCCTCGAGGAGCGCCGACGCCGAGGGACCGAGCGAGGCGAACCACACGTCGAGCATGGACAGCTCGCGCGCCCGGATCGCGCGGGCCACGAGCGCCGCGATGCGCGGCGCGTTCTCGGTCGCGGCGCGGGCCAGCGAGTCCTCGGTGGTCTGCGCGGTGGCAACTGCGAGCCCCTTCACCGGGTCGGAGAGCGCGCCCTGCAGGCGAGAGCCGGCGAGCACGAGCTCCATGCACATCTCGTCGAGCTGGGGCCGCGAGCCGGCGGCCTGCGCGAAGCCGGCGAGCGCGCGCGCCACGCTGGCGAGCGCCTGCGCGAGCTCGGTGTCGTCGGCGCGGAGCGCGGCGAGCGCCTCGGCCGCCGAGCTGCCCCACGCGCCATCGGCGGCGTTCGAGGAGACCGCGACGCGAAGGGCGCCCGCGCTCTCGACGCACTGCTCGAGCGCGCCCTCCGCCATCATCGGCAGCGCGGTCGCGAGCTGGAGGAGCACGGCGGGTCGGTCGATGACCAGCGCCCACCAGGCGGCGAAGGGCCCGAGCCACGCGATGTCGTCGACCTCACCGAGCGCGGTGCCGCGCGTCGTGTCGACGAGGCGCCAGAAGAGCGTCGACAGCGCGCCTTTCAGCGAAGCCGGTAGCTCGCGCGTGCCGTCCACGAGCCCTTCCAGCTTGCGCAGCCAGAGGCAGGTGTCGTGGGCGGTCGGTCCGCGGCCCGGACCGAGCAGCGCGTCCTCTCCGCACGCGTCGAGCGCGTAGCCGCCGAGCCGCACCGCGAGCACCTCGAGCGGCAGCTCCGCGTCGAGCGATCCGTCGCCGGCGGCGCGGCGCTCCTTCACCTGGTCGAGGATCTCCGAGGGCGCGCGCGCGAGGATCTTCCAGGTCTCCTCGAGGTCCGGCTCCTCGATGTGGTCGCCGGCCGGACGGGTCGCGAGGAGCGGCCCCCACAGCCGCAGCGCGAACGCGCGGGCGCTCCCCTCGAGCGCGTTCATCGCCGCCGCGCGGTGCCGGATCCGCCCCGGCGCGAGCGCGATGCGCCGCGCCTCGGCGAAGCTCGCCGAGAGCGTCGAGGCGAAACGCGCCGCGCGAGCATCCGCCTCCTCGTCGTCGTACTGCGCCGCGACGCGGACCATGTTCTCGAGCCCAAGCTCCAGATCGAGAGGGTCGCGCTCGGCGTCGTCGAGGGTGTCGGTCACCGCGATGACCTCGATCCACCGGCGCGCCTCGTCGAGGGTCGTGGTGCGCACGGTACGGGCGAGCTCGCGGAGCGCGCGGAGCGGCGGCTCGATCTCGGCGTGATCGTGACCACGGCGCCAGAGCGTGCCGAGCCCGCGCGCGAGGCCCCGCGCCGCGATCGCGCCGCCGTCCCCGGCGAGGATGCGCCGCGCGAGCCGGTCCCAGAGATCGCGGCGCGCGAAGTAGAGGTGAGGCGTCGCCGCGGCGAGGGCCGCGAGCACGAAGGCGTCCTCGCCGGGCGACCCGAGGATGGTGATGAGCTGGCTCGCCGCGAGGAACGTGAGCCGCTCGGCGGGCAGCGACGCGAGCGCGGTGAGCGCGCGCTGGCGGAGGACCGGCGAGCTACCGACCACCCAGTCGAGCAGCATGCCCTCGAGCTGGTCGACGGGACCGGTGAGCCGCCCGAGCGCGCGCGCCGCGTGCACCCAGACGAGCGGCTCCGGATGCAGCAGGAGAGGCTGGAGGATCTGGAGCGTCTTGCCGACCAGGTCGGGGCTCGTCATCGGCGGCATCCCGCACGCGCTCACCTCGAGGCAGCGCGCGGCGAGCACGCGTCCGCGAAGGGCGCCGTGCGCCGGCTCCTCGACGAGCGCGCGGAACGTGTCGGGCGAGCTCCACACCCACCGGCCGAAATCCGGGATCTCGAGCGCGCTCGCCCCCGCTTCCCAGACCAGGATCTCGAGGCGGGCGCGCGCCTCGGCGTTCTCCGGAAGGACCAGCTGCTTGCCGCTGCCGAGGAGCGGCGCGCACGCGAGCGCATCGACGAGCGGCCCCTCGACGACGCGCTCGCGCGCCACCGTGGCCACGAGGTCGCGATGCTTGCCGTCGGGATGGGCCGCGATCGCGAGGAGCTTCGCAAGGAGCGCGTCGCGGCGCCACGTGCTCGCCGTGCACCAGGCGAAGAGGATGTCTCCCGCGTCCTGCGCGAAGAGCTCGCCGAGCAGCCCGACCTCGCTCGGGCTGTGGCTCGCCGCCGCAAACGCCTCACTCACGAGGTCGACGAGCGCCCGCGTGTCCGCCGGAAGCTCCTCGGCGTCCTCCGGCCGTGCGATGCGGCTACCGCCGCGCCATCGCGCGCGTGCCGCACCGAGCAGCTCCGGATGCTCGCCGAACGTCGTGGTGAGTACGGCGAGCGCTTCTTGAACGTTGGCTGTGAGCATCGCGTTACGCGCGCTCTAGCGTAACGCAAAAGTACGTTAGGCTCCGGCCATGCTCGAAGCGATGCCCCTCCGCCTGACCGGCTGGGAGTTCGAGGGCCCGGTGCCGCCCGAGAAGAAGTGCGTGGTGCTCGCGGTTCCGCACACCTCGAACTGGGACGCGCCCCTGCTCGTCAGCCTCGCCGGCAGCGTCCGCTACGAGATGTCCTGGATGATCAAGGACGACTGGTTCAAGGGCCCGATGGGCCCCCTGCTCCGGAGCGTCGGCGGCCTGCCCGTGAACCGCCGCGGCTCGCACAAGCTCGTCGACCAGATGGTCCGGCGCTTCGCGGAGGTCGACTCGCTCCACCTCGTCATCCCGCCCGAGGGGACGCGCAAGCGCACCGAGACGTGGCGGTCGGGTTTTTATCACATCGCCCGCGGCGCCAACGTTCCGCTGGTCCTCGGCTGGCTCGACTACGGGCGCAAGCGCGGTGGCCTCGGCGCCGCCATCGATCTCACCGGCGACGTGAAGAAGGACATGGATCGCATCCGCGCCTTCTATGCAGAGAAGAACCCGCGCCCCCGCTGGCCGGCGAAGTTCGGGCCGATCGCGCTGAAGGAAGAGACGGTCACGGGCTGAGCCGCGCCCGCTCAGCGCTTCGCGGGCTTGTCCTCGTGGACGACGATGCGGGTGCCGGCGGCGTCGTCCTTCGCGAACACGCCGTGCCAGCCGGGCGGCAGCGGCGGATCGGACCACGCGAAGAGCGTGCGGGCGTCGTCCGGCGCCATGTTCACGCAGCCGTGGCTTCGCTTGTTCCCGAACTGGTCGTGCCAGAACGCGCCGTGCAGCGCGTAGCTGCCCTGGAAGTACATGACCCAGGGCACGTCCTCGATCGAATAGGGCCCGTCCGATGCCACGTCGCCGTCCATCGTGGTCGTGACGTGCTTCTCGCGGATGTGGAACGTCCCGGTCGGCGTCGGGAAGTCTCGCTCCTTGTCCTGCGGGTTACGCCGGCCCGACGAGATCAGCGCGCCGAACACCGGCCGGCTGCCCTCGAACGCGACCAGTGCCTGGCGCGTGAGATCGACGTCGATCCACTTCTCGTCGTCGCGCAGGTCGGCCGGGATGGCGGGCTTCGCAAGCAGGACATCGGCGAGCCGCACCCAGAAGCCCGCTGACGTGTGGTGGTAGGTCTGCCCTTGCACGGTGACGCTCTTGCCGTCGAGGAGCACGGCGGTGCGCTTCGGCAGCTCGGGTCCCCAGCTCGTCTTCTTCGCGTCCTCGTCGATCTCGATCTTGTGGGCGTAGCCCACCGACACGAAGCCGACGGTTCCCGCGAGATCGACGCCGGCGTCACTCCCGCCTTCCGGGCCCGGACCCGCGTCGCTGCCGGCAAGCCCGGGCAAGGCTGCGCCCCCTTCGAACCAGCTGCCGCTGTACTTCGTCACGCCCGGCTGCACCATGATGCGGTCGAACGGGACCGCGAAGCCGAAGCTCGTACGCCACCACTTCGCGCCGCTCGAGGAGAAGGATCGATCGAGGGCGAGGTAGAAGCCGCGCGCCATCTTCCGCACCAGCACGCCGCGGCCGCGCATCGACTTCAGCTTCGGCTTCGCCGCGTCGACGCCCGCGTCGAGCTTGTCGTCCTCCTTCTTGCGCGTGCCGCTCGCGGCGGGGCTGGCGGGCGTCGCGGAAGGATTCTCCTCGCCCTCGGGCGCCTCGGCCTTGTCGGCCTTCTCGTCGGCGGGGGAAGGCGCCTCGGCCTTCTCCTCCTTCGGCGCGAGCCACGGCTCGTACTTCTTCCGGTCGTCCGTCGCGAGGACCTTCCGGTAGAGCGGCGTGCCGTCCTGCAGGTTGACGCCGTACTTGTACGGCATGCCCGCGTCGTGGTCGGGCTGCTTCGGCGCGAGGCGCACCTTCGGGCTACCGAGATCCGCGCTCACCGCCTTGCCGCAGACGTACCCGCCCGTCACGAGCTCGTACCAGCCGTCCTTGCAGTCGTCGTTCGGGGTCGGCCGCTCGTACGCGACGACGACTGCGCCATGACGGAGGTACCCCTGCCGCTTCGTGCCCTTGCCGGTCTCCGGCCACCACGGACCGTCGATGACCGACGTCTGCGCGGTCGCGCCGAGCTTGATGGGAGCGCCCTTGCCGGCCTCCGCCGCGTCGACCGCGACCGCGGCCGCGTCGAGCTCCGGCCCTCCCGCCTCGGCGGCATCGGCCGGATCCGATGCTTGCTTCCCGCACGCCGCCGCAGCGAGCAGGAGCCAGGCGCCGAGGACCGAGGAGAGGATGGCGACGCGCACGCGCACCGCCGTCCCATACCTCAACTCCGTGCCGGCGCCCTGCCCTTCACGTCACTTCTTGCGACGGCCGCGGAGCACGAGGGCGAGGACGCCCGCGAGCATCGTGCCGATCGCACCGAAGCCGGCGTTCTGCTGAGCGCCGACGGTGCGGCAGCTGCAGGAGTCGTCGCTCGGGCTCGCCGGCCCGCCGGGGTCACCGGTGGCGCCGCCGTCACCGGTGGGGGTGCCGGCGTCGACCGCGGGGATCACGGTGATCTCCACGGTGTCGCTCGCCGCCTGCTTCGCGTCCGCCACGGTGACGCGGAAGAGCAGCTTGGTCTCGGCGGTGACGACGGGGGCCGTGAAGCCGGTCTTCGCCTGGGTCGAGGGGTCGTCGAGCTTCACCGGAGAGCCGTCGAGCTGCTCCCAGGCGAAGGTGATGGCGTCGCCGTCCGGATCGGAGCTGCCCGAGGCGTCGAGCGTCACCTTCGTGCCCGAGGGCACGGTCTGCGGAGCGCCGGGCACCGGAACCGGAACGCCCTTGCACACCGACGCGTCGTCGACGAGCGTGGCGAACGGCTGGTTCGTGATGCCGGCGAAGCCGATGTCGTCGATCTCCCAGCCGGTCTCGCCAGACGCCGGGTCGCTACCGATGCGGAAGCGGACCTTGACGGTCTTGCCGGCAAGGGAGTTGCCGAGGTCGATCGACACGGGGGTGAGCGTGTCGAGCGTGCCGCCGTAGCCGAGGCGCCCCGCGAGCGGGTTGTTGTCGGGCGACGTCGGATCGGGATCGTTCGTGTAGATGGTCTGCGTGTAGCCGGGCGCGCCGCCGTAGGTGGTCACGTCCTTCCACGTCGCGCCGTTGTCCTCGGAGATCTCGATGACCGCGCCGTCGAAGGCGACGCTCGGCTTGCCGGCACCGGACGGGCCGAACTCGAACGCGTACTTGTGCTTGAAGGAGATCGTGAACGCGTCCGTCGCGCTGACGGTGAGCGCCGGCGAGACGAGGCTCTCGTCGGCCCGAGCGCCGAGGTCGGCGCCGACCCAGTGGTAGTCGGGCGGGCTGAGGTCCGCGCCGTCGGCGTCGGTCTTGAGCTCACGTGCCCAGGCGGTCGGGGTGTCCTCGAGCCCGTGCGCGAGCGTCCACACGGGCTTCGGGCTCTCGACGTCGTCGGTGGTCGCCGAGGATTCCTTGATGTCGAAGTTCGAGCGCGGCTCGATCGTGCCGTCGACGGTCGCCTTCAGCGAGCCGGCATTGGCCAGCGTGATCTTGATCGGGACGAACTGCTGCTTGGCGGCCGTCGGGTCGAGCGACACCGGGATGCGCACCTTGACGATGCCGAACGGGTCGATGCTGAGCGCCGTGCCCTTGCCGCCGTTGCCGAAGGTGACGCCGGGCGCGGTGGTGGTGACGGTGACCGTCGTGTTGGCGAGGTTCTCCCAGCCGCCGTTGCGGACGCGGATCGTGGCGTCGCCCTTCTCGTCGGCGTCAAGGAAGCCGTCGCGGTCGCACGAGCGGACCGCGTCGTCGATCTTCGCGTCGACGAAGTCGAGGTTACCCTTCGTCGAGTAGTCCTCCTGCGTCTCGAGGAAGTCGGTGGACTCGACCGGCGGCGCGATCGCGCCCACGCCGAGGCCGCGCTTCGCGAAGCCCTTGGACAGAGCCAGGAAGTCCTTGGGGTCGGCGGCGAAGGCGACGGCCAGGACGGCGTCGCGCTGCTCGGCGAACGTCGGCTCGGCGGGCGTCGCCTTCATGCCCGCGACGATGTAGTCGGCCATGCGGCGCTTGGCCTGGTCGAACGTCAGGCGCGGCGTCGCGCCCTTCGTGTCGCGGAGCAGGTTCGTGTACGCCTCGAAGAGCGTCTCGGCCCAGATCTCGCCGGCGTTGTGGGCCTCGGCGTTGGAGCCGCCGACCGGGTTGAGCGGCACGTTCGTCGGGAGCACGTAGTCCTTGCGGATGCTCTTGAACGTGAACGGGTTCTTGCCGAGGTCCGACGAGTACGGCGCGCGGCGGATACCGAAGTAGGGCGACACGCCCGCGTACTGGGAGAGCGGGAAGACGGTGCCGTCGAGCACGTCGGCTTCCTTGATGACCATCATGAGCGCGTTGAAGTCGGCCCAGCCCTCGCTCATGCCGCTGCACGAGGCGCTGCCGCAGTCGACGAGGCGGTGGTGGAGGTAGTGACCCCACTCGTGCGCGACGATCGTGTTGTCGATCGTGCCGTCGCGAAGGATCTCCTCGCTGCGCTTCATCGTGGCGTTGACGGTGCCGGCCGCCACCGCGGCCTTGAGAAGCGCGCCGTCCTCGAGGCTGAGGCCGAGCGCCGGGATCGTGATCGTCGCGTCGACGCCGGCCGGCGAGATGGCGATGTGGCCCGGCGCGTTGTTGACGAGGAGGACGCCGGTCGCGCCGCCCGCCTGCGCGTTGGCCGCCTTGACGGAGAAGGCGCAGACGCCGCGATCGATGATGGCGATCTTTCCGGTCACGCCGGTGGGCACGGTGCAGCCGTTGGTGGGCGTCGCGACGGCGAGCGCGCCCGTGACGTTGAACACCTGCGGACCGAACTCGGCGCTGCCGGGGCGATCCGTGATGGCGACGGCGGGGCTCGTGGTGAGCGAGGCCGTGGGAAGGCCGTTCCACACGTACATCTGCATGCGCGGCGACGTTCCGTCGGACCGCGAGCTCATGTTCGCGTTGTTGGCGAGGCCCACGTCCGCGCCGTCCTGCGCCTCGGCGAGGAGGGGGTCGCCCTCCTTGCCGCCGCGGCCGTAGTTGCTGGCCTGCGCGTTACCGGCCTTCTCGTCGAAGCCCGAGTCGTACCAGTAATCGTGCATCCAGTTGGTCACGTAGAAGAGCTGCGTGATGGCGGCCTTCACCTGGTCGGGCGTCACGTTCGGCTGCTTCGTCGGGTCGTACGCGCGGTCGAAGGTGCGGGTGCCCGTCGTGTTCGCGCGGATGTCGACGCCCTCGTCGAACCCGTCGCCGGTGTTCGCGTCGTCGTCCTGGCTGTTGCGGTCGCTGTACGCGTCGACGTTGTTGCCCTTCGTCTCGGTCGCGGTCGGCGCGAGCCACGGGTCGGCAGCGCCGCCCGGGTTCTTGTTGAAGCCGTCGACGCTGACGAGCGCGGGCGGCGCGAAGGCGGTCTCCTTCGTGTTCGCCTCGGTCGCCGTCGCGGGGAGCGGCGAGAAATCGGTGAGCGGCGAGTCGGTCGGGATGCCGTGCTGGCTCTTGGCGCCGGTCTCGGCCCACACGCGGTACTGGAACGCCTCGTGGCTGGTGAGGCTGTTCTGGACGAGGGTGCGCCCGTCGTCGGCGGCGATGGCGAACAGCCAGGCGTCGTTGGTCTTCGCGCCGGGGGCGCGCGCGAGGAACTCGGCGTGGTACGCGGCGACGAGCTTGCCCTTCTGCGGGACGAGCACCTTGCGGACCTTCGCCTCGTCGACGAGGCGCGGGAGCGCGGCCGGCGTCGTGACGCGGTAGGCGTGGTACTCGCCCGCCGCGTCGACGCCCGTCTCGCGGATGCTCGCGGTGTCGAGCTTCACGCCGAAGCGCGCCTCGTACGCGCGGGCGAGCGCCTGCTCGGGCGTGATCGCGAACTTCGCGACGTGGCCCTCGGCGGCGGGGCGCAGGTTGCCGGAGATCGCGACGAGGTTGTTCGTGCTGTCGAGCACGACGCTCGCGCGGGTGCGGAACACCGGGATGCCCGAGACCTTCTGCTCGAACGAGATGACGCCGCCGCCGTTCTCGAAGCGCTGCTCGCGCGCGAGGATCGCGGTGCTGACGACGGCCTTCGAGATGCCGAGGATGCGGGCATGCGCGGCGAGCTGCGCGCGCGCGATGTCCGCGGGCGCGCCCTTCACGGGGACGGTGGTCCCGCTGCGCCCGGCCCACATGAACTTCGACTGCCCCGAGGCGTCGCGCGCGGTGACCGCGGGGTCCGTCGGCCCTGCGACGGGGACGTCGGCGCTACCCTGGGGCTGCGAGCTCGTGGTGGGCGCGGAGTCGTGCGGGCTGCACGCCGCGAGGAAGGTGCCGAGCCCGAGGACGAACGCGGGCGCGAGGGTGGAAAGAAGAGAAGAGCGATCGGTAGTCTGGCGCATTCGGGAAATCTCCGGCGAACGAGAACGAGCCGCGCCGGCCGCGCGACCGCGAGACGATAGCGACTGACGCGCCGAAAAGCGCCCGATTTTGTCCAGTGGGTGGACACGCTTCGTATCCGCGACAGCAAGGGCTGTGGCAAGGTTCGACCGATGCCGCTCACGGAAGAATCATTCACCGCCCTCGTCGACGCCGGCTGCCCTCGGTGCGCCGGGGTCGATCTCACGCTCGAGGCGCTGGTCCTCCAGAAATTACCGCTTCTCGAGGGCGAGCTCTACGGCTCGCCGTCGTGGGGATACAAGGGAGAGGAGCTCGTGATGGGCAGCCACCTCATCACCTGCAACGCGTGCGAGCACGAGCTCTACCGTGCGACCGATTGCCACCGCTGCGGTGCGGCAGACGGCGTGACGCGCGCGCTCGAGACCGCCAGCGCGGTGCCCCTCCCGACGCGCTGCACCGGATGCGGCAGCCCACTGGTCACCGCCTTCGCGTTCGTCCCGGCCACCGTGCACTACGAGGGCAAGCGCGCGCAGAAGGCTCGCACGCAGACCAGCCCGGAGGACGAGGGCTTCCACTTCGTGCGTGCAGAGTGCAAGCAATGCAAGCAGGTGGCGGAGGTCCGTCAGCCGTGCCCGCTCTGCGGCGGCGCGTGAGGCGGGCGGCGGCTCGGCGGGCTCACGACGCGTGCCTCCGCAGCTTCACGCGGATCCCCTCGGGCATCATCGTGAACGCCGTCACCTCGCGCACCTGCGAACCGTCGCCGACGCGCTCGACCTCGAAGTTGCGGTAGAGCGCCGCCAGCACGACGCGCATCTCGAGGAGCGCGAGCGACCGGCCAGGACAGATGCGCGGGCCCGAGCCGAACGGCATGTGCGCGGCGGCCTCGTGCGCGCCGGTCCGTAGCTCGGCGACCCATCGCTCGGGCCGGAACGCTGCCGGATCCGCGAAGCGCGCCGGGTCGACGACCGCCGGCCGCATCATCGCGATGATCGACGTGCCCTCCGGCACCTGGATGCCGTCGATCACGACGTCGTGGAGCGCCTGGAGGAACTGGAAGGGCGCCACCGGCCGGAGCCGCATCGACTCGTTGGCGACCGCCGACGCGTACGGCAGGCGGCTCGCCTGGTCGAGATCGCGCGGGATGCGATCGGCGCCGAGGACGTTCTCGAGCTCGGTGCGGAGCGCGCGCGTCGCGCCGGGCTCTTCACACAGGTGGTGGACCGCCCACGCGAGCGTGTACGCCGTCGTGTCCTCGCCGGCGAGCAGCATGGTGAGCGCGTTGCCGAAGATGACGTCGTCCGAGAACGGCTGGCCGTCGGCGTCGCGCGCCACGAGCATGGCCTCGATGAAGTTGCCGGGGCTGTCGCGCCGGGCGGGGTCCTCGGCGAGCCGCGCGCGCGACGCGGCGACGCGCTTTCCGATCCACGCGCGGATCGCGGCGATGGCCCGGTCGACGCGGCGGTCCTGCGGGAGGCGGAACCAGCGCCAGTACGGGATGACCGCGTTGAGCCTCCGCTGGAACGCCGGGAAGAACACCTCGAGGTGCTCCTGGATGATCTCCTCGTCGTCGTCGGGCCGGGAGAGCGTGTCGAGATCGTGGCCGAAGACGAGCTGCGTGGTGACGTCGACGGTGAAGCGCTTCAGCTCGGCCGCGATGTCGAGCTCGGCGCCCGCATCGGCGGCCTTCTCCCAGCGGCGGACGAGGCGGCCCGCGACCTTCTCGAGCATCGGATAGAAGCCGCGCAGGTGGCGCTGCGAGAGCGCTTCCATCGCGAGCCGGCGCTGCGAGCGCCACGCGTCACCCTCCGCGGAGAAGACGCCGCTCAGCGACATCTCGTCGAAGACCGTCTCCACCATCGCCACGCGGCGGTACGACTCGGGCCGCGCGCGGAGGACCGTCTCGATGACGTCGGGATCGGAGATGACGAGGACCGTGCGCCCGACGAGGCGGATGGCGTACGGGGTCGGGGTCCTCGCGTGCCACTCCTCGAGCTGCAGGTGAAGGCGCGCCGGCTCCACCTGCAAGGCGTTGCCGAGCACCGGGATCCCGCGCGGGCCGTGGAGGTCCTCGAGCCTCGTCGTCGCGGGCGCCGTCGTCTCGGCCCGGAGCGCGCGCACGTCGACGAGGAGGTCGCCTCCTTCCTCTCGCGAGGGGCACGCGACGAGACACTGCCGGCCCGACACGCGCTGGCCCGACACGACGTCGAACTTCCAGCGGTGGTTGCGACAGACGAGGAGGCCGCCTTCGAGCTCGCCCTCCCCGAGGAGGGCGCCCTGGTGGGGACACCGCCCCTCGAACACCTTGAGCGCGCCGCCCGCGCCGCTGCGTACCGCGACGAGATCCACGCCGCCGGCCGACAGCGCATGCGGGCCGTCTCCCTGGACGTCCGCGAGACGGGCTGCGACCGACCACTCCTCTTCGCCAGGCATGACCGCCACTCTAGCGGACCTCAGGCGCTGAGGACCGCGTCGTCGACGTAGCACCACGCCCAGTTCTCGCCGACCTCGGCCGAGGACATGATCGGGTGGCGCGTGGCCCGGAAATGCGCGGTCGCGTGCTTGCCGGGAGAGTCGTCGCAGCAGTGCACGAGCCCGCACGTGAGGCACTCCCGGAGATGGACCCACACGCCGCCGGTCTGCAGGCACACGACGCAGCCCTTCGCCGGTCGGTCGACGTGGTGAACCTTCACCTCCGAGGCGTGCTCGCAGGCGTTCGACAGATCGACCGAGGTGTCGTGCTTCATGCGGCGGATGGTAGACAGACCCGCGCGGGTCGTCTCGCCGATTGCGCGCGGGCCGCGATCAGACGGGGACCGGGACGATGACCCGGCGTACCACCGGGCCGGCGGCGCGCGGCGCCGGAGACGTCTCGTCGTGACGGCGGACGTCGGCCGAGAGCCACAGCAGCGCGACGGGCAGCGGCAGCGTCAGCGCGGCGATCCCGAACGCCTCGCCCCCGACGAAGAGCCCGATCGCGGCCGCGACGAGCACGGCGATGGTCGTGAGAAGGAAGGCCTGAGCAGTGCGGATTCCGTGCAACATGGTGTCGTCTCCTCGCCATGGCGCACTGCAGCCGTCGTGCCGCACGCTCGCGGCGGGAATCCAGGGCGCGACGTCACGCGGCGACGGCAACCGCTGCAGCGTCGCGCAAACGGTGCGTCAACGCCGGACCGAACCGTACTCGTGGAGCCGGTACTGGATGGTGCGGACGCTGAGGTCGAGCAGCTCGGCGGCCTTCGACGTCGAGCCGCCCACCGCCTCGAGGGTCGCGAGGATCGCCCACTTCTCGATCTCGGCCATCGTCGAGCCGGGTACCCGCACCGGACCGGTGAGCGGCTGCGCCGACTCGAACGGCAGGTCCGCGGCGTCGATGACCGTCCCCTCGCAGAGGACCACGGCCCGCTCGATGGCGTTCTCGAGCTCGCGGACGTTGCCCGGCCACCGGTGGGCGAGCATCTTCGTGCGCGCGTCGGGGGTCAGCTCGTCGATCGGCTTGCTGTTGTCGGAGGCGAAGCGACGGAGGAAAGCGCTGGCGAGCACGAGGACGTCGCTGCCGCGGAGGCGGAGCGGCGGCATCTCGATGTGCACGACGTTGAGGCGGTAATAGAGGTCCTCGCGGAAGCGCCCCTCGCGCACCTCGGTCGCGAGATCGCGGTTCGTCGCGGCGATGACGCGTACGTCGACGGCGAGCGTCTCGTTGCCGCCCACCCGCTCGATCTGACGCTCCTGCAGGACGCGGAGCAGCTTGGTCTGGACGAGCGGTGAAAGCTCGCCGATCTCGTCGAGGAAGATGGTCCCGCCGCTCGCCTGCTCGAAGCGGCCCACCCGCCGCTTGTCGGCGCCCGTGAAGGCGCCGCGCTCGTGGCCGAACATCTCGCTCTCGAGGAGGGCCTCCGGGATGGCCGCACAGTGGAGCGAGATGAACGGCGCGTCGCGGCGCGGGCTGAGCGCATGGATCGCTCGCGCCAGCTCGCCCTTGCCGGTGCCGCTCTCGCCGGTCACCAGCACCGTCGCCCGCGACGCGGCGACCTGCCGGGCGGTCCGGTAGACCTTCTGCATGGCAGGGCTCGCGCCGATCAGGCCGCGGAGGCCCTCGGCGTCGCGCTCGCGCAGCTGGCGACGCAGGTTCTCGGCCTCGACGCGGAGGACCCGGCGTTCGTGCGCGCGCTCGATCGCGACGACCAGCGCATCGAAGTCGATGGGCTTCGTCAGGTAGTCCGCCGCTCCGGCGCGCATCGCCGCGACCGCCGAGCTCACGTCGCCGTAGGCGGTGGTCACGATGACCGGGAGCTCCGCGTCGATCTCGCGCAGCTTGGTGAGCAGGGTCATCCCGTCCATGTGGGGCATCTTCAGGTCCGTGACGACCACCTCGGGCGGCTGCTCCTCGGCCAGCGCGAGCGCCTCCTTGCCGTTGTTCGCGGCCACGACCGCGTATCCCGACTGACGTAGCAGCTTCTCGAGCCCGCTACGGGCGCTCGCCTCGTCGTCGACGACGAGGATCCGGATCTGGCTCATGATTCCTCTCCTGCGGCGTCGGCCTCGTCGGGGCCGACCGGTATCGTGAAGCGGAAGACCGTCGGGTCCCGGCGGCTCGCGACGTCGATGGTACCGCCGTGATCGGTCACGATGCGGTGCGTGATGGCGAGGCCGAGCCCCGTGCCGCCCTCCTTCGTCGAGAAGAAGGCGTCGAACACGCGCGCGTTGTCGGCGAGGCCCGGTCCGCGATCCTCGACCTCCACCTGGATGAAGCGAGGATGGCGGCGGGCCCGCACCTGGACGTCACCGCCGGAGGCCGGCGACAGGGCCTCGACGGCGTTCTGAATCATGTTGAGGAGGACCTGCTCGAGCTTCCCGCGATCGGCGAGCACGCCGAGGGCCTGGGGCGGCAGGTCGGCATGCACCGTCACCCCCGCGGCCTCGGCCGCAGGACGGGTCAGCTCGACGGCGCGCTGGACGACGTCCTGCATGGAGAAGCGGGTCCGCGCCAGGGTCGCCGGGCGCGCGAAATCGAGGAACTCGGTGACGAGGGAGGCGAGCCGCTTGATCTCGTCGCTCACGACGTCGAGCGGCTCGAGGAGTGCGGGGTCGGCGGCGCTCTTCTGCAGCGCGCGTCGCAGGAACGAGACGTGGAGCTGCGCGCCGTTGAGCGGGTTACGGATCTCGTGGGCGAGGCCGGCGGCGAGGGTTCCGACGGCGGCGAGCCGCTCGCTGCGCTGGAGCTGCGATGCGGCGGCTCGCTCGTCGGTCACGTCCGAGCCGACCGCGAACAGCACGATCCGCTCCGGATACGTGGAGGGCACGCGCGAGAAACGCCAGTGCACGTCGCGGATCTTGCCGCTGCGGGAGCGCGTGAGGTGGTCCTGCGCCACCTCCACGCCGTCCTCGGCGAACAGGGTGGCAAGGAGCTCGTCGTCCCGTGCGCGGGTGTCATCGGGCCAGAGCAGCTCGATGAAGGGGGCCCCGAGCGCCTCCTCGAGCGTGTAGCCGGTCAAGGTGCGCGCCGCGAGGTTGAAGAGGCGGATCTTCCCCTCGCCGTCGAGGCCGATCACGAGGTTCGGAGCCGCGTCCGTCGCCGCCTCGTACATGCGGAGCGCATGCTGCAGGCCGCTTCGCAGCTCCTCGGCCTCGAGCTCGTCGCGACGCCGCGCCTGCGCCTCGCGGTCGACGCGGTAGCTCTCGAGCATGATGGCGAGCTCCATGTCGAGCAGCCGCGTCAGCGCGCGCCTCGTGCCGGCGACGTCCGCGAGGGTCGACGAGGCGGCGATGTCCTCGAGGCCGACCCGGATGAGCGCCATCGCGGTGAACATGTACCGCTGCGGGAGGCCGACGCGTACGTGGATGCGGCCGATGGTGAGCGTCTGCTCGAGGTAGGCGTCGTCGTAGATGCCCGAGAGGAGCCGGCCCATCCACGCGACCATGGAACGCTGGAGCCGCTCGATCTGCTCCTCGCCGGTGAACACCGCGTGGGCGTCCTCGTGCTCGCGGATCCGCTCGTAGAACTCGCGCGCGATCCGTCCGAAGTGGGGCGCGGCGACCGGACCGAAGGCCGCGAGCAAGCGCGCGTCGTCGCCGCCGAAGCGCACGTAGCGCTTCAGCTCGTCGAACGTCTTCTCGTGGAAGCCCCTCATCGGACGGCACTGTAGGCCAAGGTCGAGCGACCGCGCACCCGATGCGTCCACGCGCAAGGCTTGCGCGTCATGAGGCCGGCTTCGGGCGGACGACATGAACGGAGCGGTCGCAGTGGTCGACCACCTTGGCGGCGGTCGTGCCGAGGAAGCGATCGAAGCCGGAGTAGCCGTGGGAGCCGAGGATGACGAGATCCGCCTCGAGGGCCGTGGCCTCGCGGCAGATCGTGTCCCACGGGGCGCCGACATGGACGTGGCAGGCGACGATCCGCGCGAGCGGGTGGTCGAGAGCGACCGTCTCCAGGTCCTGCCGCGCGTCGGCGGTCATGCTGTCGAGGAGGTTCGCCGCGGTATCGACGTACATCGCGTGCCCCAGCTCGGGCGGGAGCCCGACGACGCGGAGCAGGACGAGGTGCGCGCTCAGCGCGACGGCGAGCTCGACGGCGCGGGACAGCACGAGGGGCGCGCGCGGCGAGGCGTCGAGACAGACGAGAAACGTCTTCATGACATGCCCCCCTCCAGGTTCCGTGCCAGATCAGCCTCGCGCACCCCCGGCTGGCGAGGATCGCGGCGCGGTCACGCCGGTGAGCAGCATCGCAACCACGAGCAGCGCCGCGGCGACGCACAGCGAGCGGAGCACGCCGGTGTGGTCGCCGACGAAGCCGACGAGCGGCGGCCCCGCGAGGAACGCGAGATAGGCGATGGTCGTGGCGACGCTCACCCGCGCCGTGGCTGCCGCCGGATCGTCGGCGGCCGCGCTCACGCCGGTCGGGAAACCGAGCGATGCGCCGAGGCCCCAGCACAGGACGCCGAGCAGCATGACCGGGTACGCGCCGCCGAAGACCACGAGGACGAGCCCGACGAACGCGAGCGCGCCGCAGCCGCGCAGCACCGCGACGCGCCCGTGGCGGTCGAGGAACCTCGGGCCGAACCAGCGGCCGGTCGTCATGGCCGCGAGGAAGCACGCGAGCGTGAGCGCCCCCACCGTCGTCGACTGGTGGTAGCCCTCGATCGCGGCGAGCCCGAGCCAGTCGTTGCCGGTCCCTTCGGTGAACGCCATGCACAGCACGAAGACGCCGATGAGCACGGTTCGCCGATCGCGCCACGCGCCGAGCGCGGACTGCTTCGCGTCGCGGGTCTTGCCGCGCGGGGGCGACGGCAGGAAGCCCCGGACCACGAACGGCATGCCCGCCATGACCAGGATCCCGACCGCCGCGAGGTGGGCGGTGACGGGCACGTGGAGCGCCGTCGCGAGCGCGGCGAGGCCGGCGCCGCCCACCGTCCCGACGCTGAAGCCGGCATGGAAACGCGACATCACCGACCGCGCCAGGCGGCGCTCCACCTCGGCTGCCTCGACGTTCATCGAGACGTCCCACGAACCGTTGCCGAACCCGACGAGCAGGAGCCCGCCGGCCACCACGAACGGCCCGCCGAGCGCGTAGCCGACCGCCATGACGAGGAGGCCCGCGCCGGCGATCACCGCCATGATCGCGACGTTCTTCGCCTCGCCGAGCCGCGCGACGAGCAGGGCGGTCGCGGGCATGGACGCGAGCGAGCCGACCGCGCCGCACAGGAGCACGAGGCCGAGCGTCCCCGGGCGAAGCGCGAGCCGCTCCTTGATCTGCGGGATCCGCGACGCCCAGCTCGCATACGCGAAGCCGTTGACGATGAACGTCGCGTAGACCGCGCGCTTCGCCCGCTCGAGGGACGTGCTCACTCCGGCAAGGGAATGCGTTCCGCGTCCCCGGGGACCTTCGGGAAGCGGTCGTTCTTCCAGTCGTCCTTGGCGCGCTCGATGCGCGCCTTGTCGCTGGAGACGAAGTTCCACCAGAGACACCGCTCCCCGTCGAGCTTCGCGCCGCCGAGCAGCATGAGCCGCGTCGGCTCGGTCGTCGACAGCACCACCCTGGCGCCCGGCCGGAGCACGACCAGCGTGCCGGCGGGAAACGGCTGCCCGTCGCACCCGAGCGAGCCCTCGACGACGTACACGGCGCGCTCCTCGTGCGTGTCGTCCATGGGGAGCCGCGCGCCGGCCTCGAGCTTCACGTGCACGTAGAGCGTCGGGGAGAGCACGCCCACCGGCGACGCCGCGCCGTACGCCGTGCCGGCGATCACGTCGAGCACCGCGCCCGGCCGCTCGAGCCGCGGGATGGTCTTCGCGGGATGGTGCTCGAAGCTCGCGGGCGCCTCCTCGTGGGCGGTCGGCAGCGCGACCCAGCTCTGGATCCCGTGGATGCGGACGCCCTCGATCCGCGACGCAGGGCTGCTGCGCTCGGAGTGTGCGATGCCGCTTCCGGCGAGCATCCAGTTCACGTCGCCAGGGCGGATGGTCTGGTCCGAGCCGAGGCTGTCCTTGTGGTCGATCTCGCCGTCGAAGAGATACGTCACGGTCGCGAGCGCGATGTGCGGATGCGGGCGCACGTCCATCCCCTGCCCCACCGCCATGTGCGCCGGGCCCATGTGATCGTAGAAGACGAAGGGCCCGATCATGCGCCGCTGCACCGAGGGGAGCAGGCGCCGCACCGAGAACCCGCCGAGGTCGCGTGGCTTGCCGGCGATCGAGAGCAGCACGCTCGGCGCGTCGTGGTGGACGCAGTCGCCGTCCACCGTGGGGTCCACGGGATCGAGCTCGGTGGTGCTCACGCTACTTCGTGCCCGGACCGGTGACCGTCTTGCAGCCGATCACGATCTTGATCTTGGCCTGCGCGTCGGCCTTGAGGTCGTCGCAGGCCTTGCCGCGCAGGAACACCTTCGTGGGGTTGGTCGCGTCGTCGTACTCCCAGCCGTTCGCCGGATCCTGCGGCAGGGTCCGGTCGGGACCGCTGCCCGGCGTCATGATGACGTTGACGTTGGCGGGGTCGAGCGCGCCGGCGTCGGCGGGCTTCGTGAGCGGGAACTCGCAGCTGGCGACCGTGTCCCGGATCTTGTTGATGGCGGCGAGGAAGTCGGCCTGGATCTGCGCCGCCGTCTTCGTTCCCGGCGTGATCTGGAAGTGGCAGGGCGTGCCGGTCTTGTCGGCATTGCCCCAGCTCGGATTGCAACCCGGCACCGCCGTGCCGCCGGCCATCGCGAGATCCTTCATGAAGGCCTCGTCGTAGACGACCGCGGGATCGGCATCCTCGTTGCCGACGCCCACCGCGAAGGTCGCGACCGGCGGGGTGCCCGTGCGCGCCGCGGTGACCGATCCGATGCAGCCCGCCTTGCTGTCGGTCGGGATGCCGTCGGTCATGGCCACGAGCACGTACTTGCCGCCGGCCTCGACCGGGGCGACCGGCGTGAACGACTGCAGGATCGTGAGCTGCCCGTCGATGCTCGCGCCGAGGGGCGTGCCGCCGCTCGCGAACACCGGAGGGGCGAGCCGCGCCTGGAGCGCCGCGGCCTGCGCAGCGTCGACGTACTTGATCGGCACGTCCACCGCGTTCGCCGGCTTCACCGTGTTGCTCGAGAAGAGGTAGAGGCCGACCGCGATGCTGGGGTCGTTTTTCGTCGCGAGGTCGGCGAAGAACGCGTCGAGCGCGCCGCGCACCGCGATCCACTTCTTGCCGGTCTGGCGCGTCGGGACGAGCGGGTCGGTCTCGCGCTCGCCGGGGATGAAGCCCGCGCCGTTCGACCCGTCCATGCTCCCCGAGCCGTCGATGATGAACTGCATGTAGACGGGCACGCGCCGCGCCTCCGCCGACGCGGTGGCGCAGCTGTTCGTCAGCGGATCCTGCCCTCCGCCGGCATCCGCGGTGCCGCCCGCGTCGGCAAAGCCGTGCCCGGGGTCTCCGCTCGTGCCGCTCGCGCCGCTCGTACCGCTCGACCCGGCCCCCGCGTCGAACTGCGACGTCAGCCCGGGGTCGTCGCTGCACCCGGAGGCGATCACGATCGAGGAGAGGAGGAGCGAGGAGACACCACAAGCAAGCAAGCGACGAGACATGCCCACCTCCTTTCACACACGCGGGAAAGCTTCAACGTCTCCATCACCTCGCGGGCGCGATGGATCCGTGGATCGCGCCGGCCCCATGTCGCGTTCTGCGGCTTAAGGAGGCTCGTGCCGGGGTCGTTCTTGCCTGGTGATGCAAGCTGCGGAGTTCGGTCGGAGGTTCGAGGCCAGGATCGCGCGAGGTGAGCTGGACGTTCCGCTCTTCCCCGAGGCGGCGCGCAAGGTCATCGACGCCTGCGAGCGCGAGAGCTGCGACATGCGCCAGCTGGCCGAGATCGTCCGGCGCGATCCGGCGCTCGCCGCCCAGTTCCTGAGGCTCGCCAACAGCCCGCTGTTCGGCTCGCGCGCTGCCATCGTGAGCCTTCCGCAGGCGCTTGCCCGGATGGGGACGGCGCAGACGCGGCAGATCGCGCTCCTCGTCACGTGCCAGGCCGGTGTGTTCGCGTGCGCCTCGCGCAAGGGCGCCGCCCTCCGCCTCCGGGCTCAGGCGGTCGCGACCGCGCTCTGGGCGCAGGAGATCGCGCGCGTCCGGCGCATGAACTGCGAGGAGACCTTCCTGTGCGGGCTGCTCGAGGACGTCGGCATGCCCGCCCTCTGGCAGCTCGCCACCGAGCTCGAGGTGGAGGCCGGGACCGCCCTCGCCGCGAACGACGTGGACGCGCACATCGCGCGCCTCCATCACGAGGTCGGCGCGGACATCGCGGAGCGGTGGGCGCTTCCGCGGCGGGTCGTGTCGGCCATACGCCTGCACCACGCGAGCCCCGACGAGATCGCGGCAGCGGGCGGCGGCGCGTCGCTCGAGGGCACCGTCGCGGCGGTCCAGCTGGCCGAGGCGCTGGCGCTCCGGAGCGTCGGGGGAACGACCGCCGAGGCCGCCGAGGTGCAGGCGCATCCATCGATCACGATGCTGAGCCTCTATGGTCCCGAGCTCGACGAGCTCCTCGCGCGCGGCGAGCACGTCCTCGAAGCGATGCGGGCCGTCGCATGAGCGACGTGACCAGGTTCGACTTCGCGGTCCTCGGCGGAGGCCCGGGCGGGCAGAAAGCCGCCATCGCCGCGGCGAAGGCCGGCCGCTCGGTCGTCCTCGTCGAGCGCGAGGCGCGCATGGGCGGCGCGTGCGTCCGGCACGGCACCATCCCCAGCAAGACGCTCCGCGAGACCGCCCTCGCCCTCCGCAGCCTCGAGCGTCGCACCGGCGGCGTGCTGAAGGCGGAGCTCCGCGAGGACCTCGAGGTCGCGAGCCTGATGACCCGGCTCGACGAGGTCGTCTCCGGCCACGAGCGATACATCGGCGACCAGCTGCGCCGCAACGACGTCGCCCTGTGGCACGGCACGGCGCGCTTCGTGGACGCTCACACCCTCGAGGTGGTCGCGCCGAACGGCACGCGGCGACGGCTCGAGGCGGGACACGTCGTCATCGCCACCGGCTCACGACCGCGCACGCCGGAGGGCATCGAGGTCGACCACGACCGCGTGCTCGACAGCGACTCGGTGCTGTCCATGACCTACCTGCCGCGCTCGCTCATCGTGCTCGGCGCCGGCGTCATCGCCAGCGAGTACGCCTCGATCTTCGCCTCGCTCGGCGTCGAGGTGACCATGATCGACAAGCCAGCGCGGCCGATGGCGTTCCTCGATCCGGAGCTCACGGGCGCCTTTCTCGAGTCGTTCACGGGGGCCGGCTCCCGCTTCCTGCCGGACCGCAAGGTGGTCACCGCCCGCTACGATGGCGTCGCCCGTTGCCAGGTGACCCTCGACGACGGTCAGGTCCTCGAGGCCGACACGGTGCTGTGCGCGCTCGGGCGCGTCGCGAACGTCGACCGCCTCGGCCTCGCGGAGATCGGCGTGAAGACGACGGCACGCGGCCTCGTCGAGGTGAACGCGGACCTCGTCACGACGGTGCCGACGATCTACGCGGTCGGCGACGTCATCGGACCGCCGGCGCTCGCCTCGACCGCCATGGAGCAGGGCCGGCGCGCCGTGCGTCACGCGCTCGACCTTCACGCCGACCCCTCGGTCACGGCGGCCATCCCGTTCTGCGCGTACACCATCCCCGAGATCACGAGCGTCGGGCTGTCGGAGTCCGAGGCGGCGGCCGCGCACGGACACGTGCTCGTCGGGCGGGCGCGATATGCCGAGATCGCGCGCGCCCACGTCAGCGCGCACGGCGCCGGGCTCCTCAAGCTGGTGGTCGCCCCCGACGGGCGCAAGCTGCTCGGCGTCCAGGCGGTGGGCGAAGGAGCCTCCGAGCTCGTTCACGTGGGGCAGATGGCGCTCCTCGCCGGCTTCGACATCGACGTGTTCGTGGAGGCGACCTTCAACTTCCCGACACTTGCCGAGGGGTACCGCATCGCGGCGCTCGACGTCGTGAGGCAGCGCCTCGAATTACGGCTCTGACCACGGGTTGACCGTTACACTCGGCGGCGATGAAGAACCCCTTCCTCGAGCCGCCCGGCGAGCCCGTCCACGTCATCGAGACGATCCCGGTGCTCGCCACGACCGATGTGCCGGCCGAGGTGATGCGTGCGGAACAGATCCCGACCCCGCCGCATCTCGTCATCTATCGCGAGCTCGCGCGTGGCGGGATGGGCCACGTCCACCCCGCGGCCGACTGCAACCTGCTCCGGCACGTCGCGCTGAAGCGCCTCGACAAGGACTTCGCGGACAAGCCGTTCTACCGGGACAGCTTCATCGCGGAGGCGCAGATGACGGGGCAGCTCGAGCACCCGAACATCGTGCCCGTCCACGAGCTGTCGCTCGACGAGGGCGGCGTGCCGTACTTCACGATGAAGCTCGTACAGGGCCTCGCCTTCAGCGACTGGCTGGCGAAGCACCCCACGGGCAGCGTCGACCGCATCGAGGGCGGGATCGAGATCCTCCTCAAGGTCTGCGATGCGCTCGCCTACGCCCACCATCGCGGCGTGATCCATCGTGACCTGAAGCCCGCCAACATCATGGTCGGGGGCTTCGGCCAGGTCTACCTGATGGACTGGGGGCTCGCGAAGCTGACCAAGAGCGAGCCCGCGTCGGGCCACGGCGCCCTGATGAACGCGCGCGGCCCGGTCGGGACGCCCGACTTCATGGCGCCCGAGCAGGCGCGGGGCAATCCGAAGGCGGTCGATTCACGCGCCGACGTGTTCGGGCTCGGCGCGCTGCTCTTCGAGGTGCTGAGCGGCCACGGCCCGTATGGCAAGGAGCCGGACATGCGAAAGACCCTGGAGCGCGCTGCGGCCGGCCAGGTCATGTCGATCGACGCAGCGTGCGAGGCGTATCCCATCGCGCGGCGCATCCGTGCCGTCGCGGAGCGCGCGACGCAGCCCGATCCCGACCAGCGCTACGGCACCGTGACCGAGATGCAGGACGCGATGCGGGCCTTCCTCCACGGCGGCATGCACCTGCCGCGTCGGACCTTCAAGGCCGGCGAGGAGATCATCCGCGAGGGCGAGAAGGGCGACGCCGCGTACATGATCGTCTCCGGACGATGCCGCGCATTCCGCGCCGCGAACGGCGGGCAGGAGACGCTGAGCGTGATGGAGGCGGGCGACGCGTTCGGCGAGATGGCGCTCATTCTCTACGAGCCGCGCGCCGCGACCGTCGTCGCCGAGACGGACGTGACGGTCGTGGTGCTCGATCAGGGGACGATGAACGAGGGGCTCGGCCTCTCCGGCTGGACGGGCGCGCTCGTGCGCGCCCTGGCCCAGCGCTTCAACGACCTCGAGCAGATGGTGCGCACGTCCGGGATCCGGAGCAGCATGAAGCCGTGAGGGTCACGGCGACGGAGCGCGGTCGCACGTCGCCTTTCCCTTGAGCCGCTCGCCGGCCGCCTCGATGACGACGAGGCTCACCCGCCGGTCGTTCTGCCACGACGACGGTTGATGGCACGACGCGGGAGCGGGCTGCTTCTGACACTCCGGGTCCGCGGGACACCGGACGCCGTACCCGACGCTGCGCAGGCGCGCGCGCGCGATGCCCTGGCTCACCAGGAAGTCGACCGCCGCGGCCGCGCGGACCGACGTGAGCTGGAGGTTAAGGGCCTTGTCGCCCCGTTCGTCGGCGTGGCCCTGCACCTCGACGAGCGTGACCTCCGGATGCGCGCGGAGGTCCTTCGCGACCTCCGTCAGCGCGGCGCGCGCGCCCGTGTCGAGCGTCGCGCTCGAGCCCTCGAAGAGGACCGGCCGCTCCGTCCAGGCAGCGCCGGGGTGGAGCGCGGCGACCGTGGCCGCGGCGGCCGTCGTCGGCGTGCTCGGGGCGCTCGGCGCGCTTGCATCGCTCGCCCCGGGCACGGCAGCCAGCGCGGCGGCGCTCGCCGTGGAGGCGACGGGAGGCGCGCTCGCGGCCGCGGGCGCCTCCGAGCCGGTGGTCGTGGCCGTGGCCATCGGACCGGGGAGAGGCGCGGAGGCGCGGGCGTCCGCGCCGGTGACGATCCCGTACACGAGCATCAGGACGCCCGCGACGGCGGTGAGCGCGTGCAGGATGATGAGCGTCGTCCGGTGGCGCACGCGACGAAGGTGGAAGACGAGGTTCACCGCGCCGAGCACGATCGCGCCGATCAGGATCATGATGGCGTCCCGCGCGAACGCCATTCCCGGATTGCGGACCATCATGAACAGGACGACGCCGAAGCCGGTCGCGCCGAAGGCCCCGTGCAGGATCGCCGCCCACTTCGGCAGCGCCGTCCTCCTGAGGTGACGGATGAACATGTAGATGCCGAACAAGGCACCGGTCAGCAGCAAACAGACGGCAACGATCAAGTGAAGGTCCTTCCGGTATCGTGAGTGAGGCGGTCGCGGCTCGGCGAGCGCGGGGGCGAGGGGCCGATCAGGGGTGCTGACCGGTGCGGACCCCGGCGTCGACCGGCGGCGCCGCGACCCTGCTCTGTGACCAGAGCACTCCGACGGCCATGCCGACGAGCAAGAGGGTCACGCAGAGGAGGACGAGGCGCGGGGATCGCTGCTCTCGCTCCTCGGCGGCGAGCGTGAGCGCGGTGAGGTCGGGCGACGTGACTTGCTGGCGGCGCATCGGCGGCAGGTCCGCGGGCGGCGGGGTCGAGGGGACCTCCGGAGCGGCCGGCGGCCCGGAGCGCGGGCGCGGCGCCTCCGCTTCGATGATCACGCTGGTGTCGGGCAGCGGCTGGGCGGGCGTCGACCGCGGCGGCGCGACGGGACGCACCGAGGCGTAGCGCTCCGACGCGGGACCGACGACGGCGTCCGTCCGCGGCGCGGCGGGCACGGCCACCAGGGGCGCGCTCTCGCGGGCCGGCTCGGGGGCGTTCGCCGCCGCGAACGACGGGAGCAGCGGAGCCGGAGGGATCGTCCTCGGCACTGCCGACGTCACGGTGTGTGACGGCGCGGATGCCCGGCTCCCGGGCTCCATCGACGGGGGCCGGTCCGAGGGGCGCCGGCTGCCGGGCAACGGCTCCGGCGCGAGGTACGCGACGGGCATGCTCCCCGGGATCGCGAGCGCCTGACGGACGCGCGAGGGATCGAGGATCGGCGCGGTCTCGAGCGCGACGCGCCGCGCGCGGATCGCTTCGCCGGCGGCGGACGTCATCAGGCGCGTGACGTCGGCGTGCAGCGGCGGCTGATCCCGGAAACGGCTGGCGAGCGCGGACAGCATCTCGGCTGCGCTCGCGAAACGATCGGCCGGCGCCTCGGCGCGGCCGCGCCGGCCCACCTCGAGGAACGGCGCGACGTGCGCCGGGTCGTTGCCTTCGGCGGCGAGCAAGTCGTCGAGGATCACCGCGACCGCGTGGAGGTCGCTCGCCGGCGTGGACGGCTCGCCCCGCCTGATCTCGGGGGCGACGAAGCGCATGCCGTCCTCGCGCGGCACCCACCTGCTGCCCCGGATGATCTCGACGAGCCGGACGCGCCCGTCGAGCCCGACGATGATGTTGTGCGGAGAGAGGTCCCCGTGCCCCGCCGACGCGAACGGACCCAGGCGGTGCAGCGCGTTGAGGCCAGAGAGCACGTCGCTCACGATGCGCAGCGCGCACATCGCCGGGAGCGGGATGCGCCGCTCCCTCAGGAGCCCGAGCAGGCTCGTCAGCGACTCACCATCGATGAAGTCGCTCACCAGGTCGATCCCGCCGGGACGTTCGATCGCAGCCCGCACCCGGGTCAGCCGGGGATGGGGCGCATCCCTGACGCAGGCGGCGCGCTCGGCCGCGACGGCGTAGGTGTCGTGCGTCAGCGTCAGGTGCTCGATGACGTGGAGCTGGGTCGGATTCCGCTCCGCGCGCGCGACGTAGGTGGGCACTCGACGCCCCCGGATGGCGGCCACGAGCGAACGTTCGTACTGCCCCTCCGCAGGTTCGCTCTCGACCAGCTGCATCGGCCGCACACTAGCGTGTCCCTCGTGACCAGCGCAAAGTCGAATGCGCATGGAAAACACGGGCGGATGACGGTCCGCCAGCGGTCGCGCGCGCGACCACGTGCGATGCGACAGCCGTGCAGCGCACGCCGCGCACGACGCCGCGCGGCATCACCCGAGGAGTGTCCTACCTATCGCGTACGGCGCTCGACGAAGGGCGTGCGAGGAGCGCCGGCGTGGGTAGAGTTGAGGCGTCGCGTCGATCGTACGGCGCTGACCGGAGGCACAAGGGCAATGCTGGTTTCATCGCGCGTCGTCGTCATCGTGGGAGTCTCGGGCCTGATGGCCGCGTGCGCGTCCGACCCGCTCGTCGAGGACAGCGCCTCGTCGGCCTCGGCGCTGAGCAGCGCCGAGAACAACATCCTGATGTCCACGTTCCGTGGTCCGGCGCTCAAGGACGGAACGGGTACCTACTTCGAATTCAAGAACCCGATCGGCACCGGCTACTCGTCGACGTTCTCGAAGCGTCCCATCGACGCGAGCGAGCTATTTGCCAATCCCTTCATGTCCCAACCCGACAACAACGGCCGGGCGTGCGTGACGTGTCACCTTCCCGGCGAAGGGTTCGGGCTGTCGCCGTGGAGCGTGGGCGTTCGCTTCAACGCGACGAGCCCGCGCGGCACCGATCCGGTGTTCCGCGAGAACGACGGCTCCAACTCGCCCGTCGATCCGTGCGCACCGAAGAACGCCTCGTGCACGGAGGCGCAGAAGCGCGCCGCGTACAGCATGCTGCTGACGAAGGGAGTCATCCGCGTCGGGATCGGCATGCCGGCGAATGCCGAGTTCGATCTGGTCGGCGTCGACGACCCGTACGGGTTCGCCAGCGCGAACGAGCTGTCGCTGTTCCGCCGGCCGTTGCCGACGACGAACCTCGCGGCGCTCAGCACCGTCATGTGGGACGGGCGCATCGTCATGCCGAGCGCCGACCCCGCGGGGCTCCGCACCGCGCTGCTCGAGCAGGCGAACGTCGCGACCGAGGGCCACTCGCAAGGTGCGTCCCTCACTCCGCAGCAGCGCGATGCCGTCGTCGACCTCGAGCTGGCGGTGTACACCGCGCAGGAGTTCGACCCGGCCGCGGGCAAGCTGCGGGACAAGAACGCGCTCGGCGGCTCGAGGGCGCTCGCCGCGCAGACGAACTACATCGGGATCAACGACGTCCTCGCGGGAGACAGCCACACCGGCGCGCCGTTCTCACCCGTCGTCTTCACCCTCTTCGATGCGTGGTCGAAGGAGAAGGCGAACAGCGCCAAGGCGCAGGTCCTCCGCGGCCAGACGCTGTTCAACACGAAGCCGATTGCCATCACCGGGGTGAACGGGCTGAACGACGATCTCGGCGCAGCCACGATCGCCGGCACGTGCACGACCTGTCACGACGCGCCGAACTTCGGCAACCACTCGGTCAAGCTGCCCATCAACATCGGTCTCACCGATCCCTCGCGGCGGACGCCGGACATGCCGCTCTACACGTTCCGCAACAAGGCGACCGGCGCGACGGTGCAGAGCACCGATCCGGGCCGTGGCCTCATCAGCGGACGCTGGAAGGACATCGGGAAGTTCAAGGGCGCGATTCTCCGCGGGCTCGCGACGCGGGCGCCCTACTTCCACGACGGCTCCGCGGCCTCCCTCGAGGAGGCGGTGGACTTCTACAACACCCGCTTCGGCATCGGCTTCACGCCCTCGGAGAAGGCCGACCTCGTCGCGTTCCTGCGGACGCTCTGACGAGCGCGGGGGCCGCCCCTCGCGGCGGCCCTCGTCGCGTCGGTCGCGTCGGTCGCGCCCGTCAGGCACGCGGGCCTCAGCGAGGGCTCAGCACGAGACGGTCACGCGCAGGAACGTCGCGGGGATGACCGTGCTGTCGCTCGCGCCGCTCTTGTTGTGGCTCTCGAAGAGCTGCGTGAGCTCGGTGGCGAGCGACTCCTCCTTGCCATTCTTCGCGGCGGCCTCGAACGCGTTCATCGTCGGCCCGTAGTATTTCCGGAACCGGGTCGCGAGGGCGCTCGGGGGCTCCGGCAGCTCGAACGTGAACGTATCCCGTGTACAGGCGATGCGGTCGGCGGCGATGCCGGCGGCCGTGAAGCGTTCGACCACCTGGCTCTCCACGCCCCACGTCATCGGGCTCACGAACCCCTCGGGCGGCGGCGGCGTGTAGGCCGAGCTGATCTTGAGGATCTGCGCGACGAGCGTGGGGTCTCCGGGGATCCAGTTGCCCATCACGATGCGTCCCCCGGGCCGGGTGACGCGGACGAGCGACCTTGCGACGTCGAACGGCTTCGGGGCGAACATCGCCCCGAAGATGCTGATGACCAGATCGAAGCTGTGGTCCTCGATGCCCTGGAGCTCGCACGCGTCACCCTCGTGAAAGGTGACGCGGTCGGCGCCCTCGGCGCGCGCGCGCGCGTTGCCGGCCGCGACGAGCGGCGCCGAGATGTCGACGCCGACCACCTTCTGCGCGCCGAGGCGAGCGGCCGGCAGCGCCGTCGTTCCGTCGCCGCAGCCGACGTCGAGCACCTTCAGACCCGCCACGTTCAGCGACCGCACGAGCGCCTCGCCGCTCAGGCGCATGCTCGCGGCGATCTGCGTGAAGTCGCCCTTTTCCCAGAGTGCCTTGTTCGGATTCATGTGCAAGCCTCCCCTGCGCATCACGTCTCCGTGACGGCGCGAGCGAGAGCCTACGCCTCGTCATGTCGCCGCGCACCTCTCGCCTTTTCACGGCTCGGCGGCGACGGCTTCCAGCGCGCGGAGGAGGAGCGCGTTGGCCTTTCCGAAGGCCTTCCAGCCCTCGGCGGTCGACAGGTCGAACACCTGCAGCGCCCCGAGGAATGCTGCGTACTCCACCTGCGCCATGCGTTCGGCGATCCTGGGCTTCACGCCCGCGGCGCGGCGCAGGCCGGCGAGGTACGCGATGCGCCGGCCGTCGACGCGCGCCTGCACGTCCCGCGCGGCGGGGTCGCGGAGGGCCCACGCCTGGATCGCGCGCTCCACGCCGAGCTCGACGGCGCGCACCGAGGCATGGAGCGTCTCTCGCTTTGCGGCGCCGCTCGCGTCGGCCGCCACGATGAAGTCGTCGGTATTCCGTCTTTCCCAGTGCTCGAGGAGGCCTCGTGAGAACGCGGCGACGTCCGCGAAGTGGTGATAGAAGCTGCCCTTCGTGCGGCCGAGCGCGCGGCAGAGCGCGTCGATCGTCAGCGCGTCGTGGCCGCCGTCGCGCAGCAGACGGAGCCCCGCGTCGAGCCAGTGCTCGGGGGTCGCGCGGGTCATCGCACGCCCGTCGTGCTCACGGCCGCCAGCGCCGCGATGAGCAGGCAACCGGGCGAGTACATCAGGCGGTCGTAGACGAAGAACGGCGACCTCGTTCCGCCCGCTGCCGCGCCCGCCTCCCGCCGTGCCGCCCCGTACACGAGCCCTCCCACTCCGCGTGCTGCGAACACTGCGGACACGGCGAGCACGGCGTAGCGCATGACGGTCGCCGCCCACCCGCCGAGCTGGGGCACGAGCAAGCACGCGCTCATCGCGCCGAGGACGGCCGCGACGAGGAGCGTGAGCGCGCGCGAGGGCAGCTTCGCCCCGCGACGGCGGCCGCTGGGCGGCAGCACGTGGGCCGCGAGCTGGAGGCCGTCACGCGCCGGCCAGGGCGTGCCCGACGCCCATGCCACGTGAGCGGCGGCGAGCAGGAGGACGAGCAGCCCGGCCGCGATCGCCGCCGGACGGGCGGTCAGCGTCGCGAGGAGCCCGACCGCCAGCGGTCCGAGCAGGAGCCACTGGGGAAGCCGGATGGCGGCCCCGAGCTCCCGCTTCGCGACGACCAGGAACACCACGGCGAAGCCGCCCGCCTGCAGCCCACCGAGGACCACGAGGTCGCCGTACCGGGGCGCGAAGGCGGCAAGGGCCACCGCGCCCGTGAGCAGCGCGAGTGCCCACGTGACCATGTGCCAGACGACGAGGAGCACGCCGCGCGCGAACGGCTCGACGTCGGACCGCTGGAGCGGGGCGACCACGCGCCTCGCGCCGCCCACGACGTGGACGCCGGTGACGTAGGCGCCCCACACGGCGAGAACGGCGAGCATGACTTGCATGCCCGGACCATACCATACCGCATGGTACGGTCCAGCGGCGAGCGACGACGAGGCGTCCGCAGGCCGGGATCGCCGCTCAGCGGCAGTACTGCGAGGCGTTCGGCGCGAGCGTCATGAAGAACGGATGGGTGCCGCTGATCGGGCCGACCATGCCGTCGAACCACGTCTTGATCTGCGAGACGTAGTCGTAGCCGCCGCCATTCGAGGACTTCAGCGCCCCGAGCGCGCCCGTGCTGCCGATGACGCCCTTGCCGTTCTCCGGCCCTTCGAGGTGCGAGAGGAGGCCCGTGATCAGGTTGCCCGGCGTGCCGCCGCCGCCGCAGTAGGTCGCGAGGTAGGTGGGCGCGCTCGCCTTCCCGTTCGAGGTGGCGTTGTAATAATAATACCAGGCGCCGAGGCCGACGTTGCAGGCCGGGCTCTTCATCAGCGACATGTTCTGCGCCGGTCCCGTGACGGCCCAGTAGGCCGAGTCGCCGACGTCGCTCGCATGGCTCGTCACCGACGAGGGCAGCACGCAGCCCGCGCACGAGAGCGCCTCGGTGTTCCCCTTCACGACCATGTCGCGGACGGTGGAGCTGAACCGGATCTGCGTGAGGCCGACCGTCGGGTCGTTCGCGCGACCCGCCGCCGTGTTGCGCGTGCCGTAGGAGTCGGACACGCTCGCGTTCACGTTGAAGCTCGACTCCTTCTCGATCGCCGAGACGAGGTGCGCCCAGCAGAAGCGGGGCTCGAACCCGGGCTCCTTGATGCTCGGTCCGAACGCCGCGCAGCTCCTGAGGATGGCCTCGGTGATCGCGCTGCGAGCGGCGCCGGTCGGCGCGCCGTACGGGAGCTTGTCGAAGTAGCTCGAGACCGTCGCCACCGCGGCGGGGTCGAGGGCCGTGCCGGTGCAGCCCGGCGCGGCCTGGTCGCCGTCGTCGCCCTTGGGAGCCGTCGCGCTCTCGCTGTCGTTCTCGTTGCCACTGCCGGACGCGGAGGCCGACGCGTCCGCCCCGAGGAGCGAGCTGCTCGGCGGGGCCGTCGTCTCGTCGCTGCTCGCGCCTTCCTGATCCGCGCCGCTGCAGCCAGTGATCGAGGCGAAGGAGACGAGGGCCGCCGCAGCGGAGGCGAGGAGGGCGGCGCGCTTCATCCGTGTCAGAAGAACACACTCGTGGCGATTACCACCACGCGATGCCCTGCTCGCGCTTCACTTCGCGGCGGCGATGAGCGTGCGGGTGCCATCGCGCGGGACAGTGTCGGACGACCGCGCGCAGCGGCTCATTTGCCTGCGTCGCTCGTGTCGTCGTCGACTTCGACGGTCGGAATGGTGATCACCGACGGCCCCGTGGCGCCCGACGCCGCAGCGGAGGGCGCAGGCGCGATCCTCGCTCGCATCGTCATGGCGATCGCGAGGCCGCCGCCGATCCCGAGCACGAGGAACGCGAGCAGCGCGATGACGTAGAACGCCGTGCGTCGCGGCGGAGGCGGCGCCACCTGCGAGGCGCGGGCAAGCTCGCTCTCGGGGAGCGGCGGCGGCAGCGCGGGCGGCAACGAGCGCTCCGACAGGTCGCCCTCCAGCTGGCGCGCCGACTCGGCGGCGTGCTGCGCGACGAGCACCTCGACGTCCGCGAGGTCGATCACCTGGGTCTCGTTACCGGTACGGGCCGGTCCGGAGGTCGCGTCTGCGCGGGATCCAGGGCTGGCCGAGGGCGGGTCGGACGTGGGCTTCATCGGGACCGCCCGAGCATACCCCAGACTACCGCGCGGTGAATGCCGTCGCGCCGGGCGTCACCTCGAGATGGAAGTGGTCAGAGTGCAGCTGGTCGTAGTCGGGCGTGAGGGCGAGGTGGAAGAGGCGCGCCTCGTGCGCGGCGCACACGATGCTGCGCAGCGCGAGCGACTGCTGCGTGGCGGTCCGCGCCACGGGCCCCGGCGCGCAGGGCATCTCCCCCGGGCGCGCGGCGAAGTCCCGCTTCACGTTGAGGGCGAGCCCGTTGTCGAGCCGGAACGCTGCGACGTCCATCGCGAGCGCGCCTTCGTGCCTGAGCCCGTACGGTCCGCTGGACCACCCGGCCGGCGGCGGGCGGTAGGCCGAGTAGTGCATCGCCTCCACGACGTGCGCGGCGGCGAGCTGCTTGCCGAAGTCGTCGAGCGCGAGAGCGAGCCGGCAGTCGACGATCTCGTACTTCGACCGCGCGCGCTCCTTTGCGGGGAGCAGCGTCCGGAACGTCACCCCCGAGAGCGGACCCGTCAGCCGGACCGGGATCGCGACCCCCGGCACCGCCGCGAGCGACTCGTGGGGCACTCCGCGCTCGCGAAGCTCGGCGAGGCAGCTCGTCCCGGACAGCGACGCATAGTGGATGGCCGGCGCGTCCGGCGGCCGGGCGGGGAGCGGCGCCGGCGACGAGGCGATGGTCTCGGTCACCGGTCCTGGTCGATCGACCGCCTCCGCCACCTCGGCCAGCGCGCGACGGCGGGCCTCCGGCGCACCCCGGCAGTCCAGGGCCGAGGCGGCCAGGAGAAGCACCGGGAGGAGCGAGAGTCGCGTCACGGCGCCCAGGGTAGCGAGCCTCGGCGCGAGCGGCCCAGGTCACGACACCCGCACCGGCGTCCTTCGATGAGCGCATCGCTAAGGGCGCGAGGCCGCTATTCGGCAATCACCTTGTGAACGAGCTGGATGCACACCGATCCCTCGCCGACCGCCGAGGCGACCCGCTTGACGCTGTCGGAGCGGACGTCGCCCACGGCGAAGACGCGCGGCTGGCTGGTCTCGAAGTGCAGCGGCGCGCGCGCCGGCTTCCACCCGTCGCGCGCGAGGTCCTCGGCCGTGAGATCGGGGCCGGTCTTGACGAAGCCCTTCGCGTCCAGCGCGAGGCAGCCCTCGAGCCACGCCGTGTTCGGCGAGGCGCCGGTCATCGAGAAGACGTGGCGGATGCGATGCGTCGAGCTCTCGCCGGTCCCGCCCTCGCGCCACGTGACCTCCTCGAGGTGGTCGCCGCCGCTCACCGCCGTGATCTGCGTGCGCCGGTGGAGCGTGATGTTCGGCGTGTCCTCGATGCGCCGGATGAGATAGCGCGACATGCTCGCCGCGAGGTCGGGCCCGCGCACGAGGATGTGCACGTGCCGCGAGCTGCGCGCGAGGAACGTCGCCGCCTGTCCCGCCGAGTTACCGCCGCCCACGATGATGACCTCGTCGGCCGCGCAGCGCGTCGCCTCCACGTACGTCGCCGCGTAGTAGACGCCGACGCCCTCGAACCTCTCGAGCCCCGGAACGGCGAGCTTCTGGTACTCGGCGCCGGTCGCGATGACGAGCGCGCGGGTCAGGATCGAGGCGCCGTCCTCGAGCTCGATGCGGATCGGGCTCTCGCCGCACACGAGCCGCTTCGCCCGGCGCGCCACCACGAATTTCGCGCCGAACTTCTCGGCCTGCGAGAGAGCGCGGGCGCCCAGCGCCTGGCCGGAGATCCCGGTCGGGAAACCCAGGTAGTTCTCGATCTTCGAGCTGGACGCGGCCTGCCCGCCGGGCGATCGGGACTCCACGATGAGCGTGGCGAGCCCTTCCGACGCTCCGTAGACCGCCGCTGCGAGCCCGGCCGGTCCCGCGCCGACCACGACGACGTCGTGCACCGCCGCGGGATCGAGCGCCCGGTTCAGCCCGAGACACTCGACGATCTCGGCGTCGGTCGGGTTCCGCAGCACCGCCGTCCCGCGGCAGATGAGGATCGGGATGTCCTTCGCCTCGACGTGGAGCTTGTCGAGCATCCCCTTCACGTCGACGTCGCGCTCGAGGTCCACGTACTTGCAGGGATGGCCGTTGCGCGTGAGGAACGCCTGCACGTGCAGCGTCGCCGCCGAGTGCATCGAGCCGATGAGCACGACATCCCCGTAGCCATGCGCGAGGAGGCCGACGCGGCGCAGGATGAAGGCCCGCATGAAGAGCTCGCTGATCTCCGAGTCGCTCGCGATGAGCTCCCGGAGCTGCGCGTTGGGAATGCACAGGGTCTTCAGGGCGGTGCGCGCCCTCGCGCGGACCAGCGACCGGCGGTCGGCGAGCAGGTTGATCTCGCCCGTGAACTCTCGCTGCGTGTGGACGGTGATGAGATCCTCGCCGTCGTCGCGCGGATGCACGACCTCGAGCTCGCCCTCGAGCACCACGTAGATGGGGATCATCGCGTCCCCCTGCTCCCACACGAGGGCGCCGGCCTCGAACGAGACCTCGCTCCCGAACCGGCGCATGCGCGCGACCTGCGGTCCGCTCAGCGCCGGGAACATCTGCTCACGGCGGAGCTCGAGGTCCTGGGGTCTCGGTAATCCCTGCGTCATCGCCGGCATCATGCCTGCGGAATCGCCACGCCACGAGCACGATCACGATCACCGCGGCGCCGGTCGCGACCCACACGCTCGGCGGCGCCTGCCGGAGCCAGTCGAAGGCGCGCGGCCCGAAGAAGCTGACGACGAACAGCGGGACCAGGTAGCCGACGAACGATCCCCAGAAGTGCGTCCAGAAGCGGACCTTCGACACCCCGAAGAACGCATGGAGCAGCGGCGGCATCCAGAAGATGAAACGAAGCACCACCACGGTGGTGAACGCGCGCCGCTCGAGGCGGTCGTTGTAGCGACGGAACCGCGCGGGGATGACCCGCGTCACCCAGTCACGCCCGACGAAGCGTGCGAACGAGAACCCGACGCAGCTCGCGGCCATCGTGCCCACCATGGAGAGCGCGAACGCGATCGGCCACGGCCACACGAGGGCCGCGGCGAGCACGAAGACCGTCCCCGGGATTCCGAACGGCTGGAGCGCGGCGTAGGCCACGACGAACGCAAGGTAGCCCCACCCGCCCAGAGCGAGGAGGCTCCGCGTGAGCTGCGCGGGGTCGCGGACCTGCTCGAAGACGCCGAAGCGCTGCGCCGTGACGAGACCGACGACGACTGCAAAGGCGGCCGCGATCTTCCCGGCGCGATTACGAGCGGCGGCCGTCACGCCCCGCAGGGCCGAACGTGAGCTGCATCTTCCCGTCGGGCACGTTGAGCTTCAGGTCGAGGGAGGAGGCGCGGATCACCGTGTTGCTGTCGACGCTGCCGGCGACGGTGGCGTTCTCGACGTCGAAGTCGCCGGCGATGCGGCCGTCGCTCTTCAGCGTGCCGGCGGCGATCTTGCCCGACACCGCGCCCGTCGCGCTCACGGTCAGCGCGGGGCCTTCGACGTCGCCCTCGATCGTCCCCTGCACCAGGATCGCGCAGGTCGACGTGAGCGAGCCCTTGAACCGCGTTCCCTCCTCGACGAGCGTCTGCTTCTCCTTCGGGAGTGCCGGGGAGCTCGGGGGGATGGGCGGGCTCTTCAGGTTGCTCATGGGTGAATCATCTTCGCACGGCTCGCCGGCGCGCTTCCAGGCCGATTGCCTGGGTCACGCGAGCGGCTCGAGGCTCTGCAGCGTCGTCGGCACGAGCTCGCTGACGGTGGGGTGCGCGTGCACCGCACGCGAGATCACCGTGTAAGGAGCCTTCGCGTACATCACGTCGGCGATCGCATGGATCGCCTCGTCGCCCTCGATCCCGAGGATCGCGGCGCCGAGGATCTCCTTCGATCGTTCGTCGACCATGATCTTGATGAAGCCGTAGGTCTCGGAGCGCTCGCGGGCGCGAGCGACGCGCGTCATGCTGCGTTTTCCGACGAGCACCTTGCGGCCCGAGGCGCGCGCCTGCGCCTCGTTCATGCCCACGCGGCCGAGCGGCGGGTCGGTGTAGAGCGCGTAGATCGGGAAGCGATCGTGGACCCGGCGCGGCTCACCGTCGAGCACGTTGGCGGCGACGATCTCGTAGTCGTTGTACGAGGTATGCGTGAACGCCCCGCGGCCGTTGCAGTCGCCCATCGCCCAGATCTCCGGCACGTTCGTGCGCAGCTGATCGTCGACTCGGACGTAGCCGTGCTCGTCGAGGTGAACGCCCGCCGCCTCGAGGCCGAGGTCGCCCGTGTTGGGGGTGCGGCCGACCGCCAGGAGCAGGTGGCTGCCCTCCAGCCGGTGCCGGTCGGTCACGAGGGTGACGCGGCCGTTCGCGTGCTCAACGCACATCGCCTTCTCGCCGAGGTGCACGTCGATCCCCTCGTCGACGAGGATCCGGTGCAGCTCGGCGGACACGTCCTCGTCCTCCCGCGACAGGAGCCGCGGTCCCTGCTCGACGACCGTCACGTCAGCCCCGAGGCGTCGCACGATCTGCGCGAATTCGAGGGCGATGTAGCTGCCCCCGAGCACCACGAGATGCGCCGGCACCTCGTCGAGGTCCATCATCGAGTGATTCGTCAGGAAAGGGCCGTCGGTGAGCCCCGGGAGCTCCGGCACGCGCGCGCGCGCCCCGACGTTCAGGAACGTGTGCTTGGTCGTGAAGGTACGGTCGCCCACCGCGATCTCGTGCTTCGACGTGAAGCGCGCGTGTCCGGCGACGAGCTCGAGGTTCTTCGTGCCGGCGATCCAGTCCGCGAGACTCTTCACCGAGGCGGCGACCACCTCGTCCTTCCGGGCCTTCACGCGCTTCATGTCGACGGTGATCGGCCCCGACGTCACGACGCCCCAGCGGGCGGCGTTCCGCGCCACCCACGCGGCGCGCGCGCTGGCGACGAGCGCCTTCGTCGGGGTGCAGCCGTCGTTCACGCACGTGCCGCCGAGGCCCCGGCGCTCGACGAGGACCACGCGCTGTCCGGTCTGGGCGAGCCGCACGGCGAGCGACGGCCCCGCCTGACCTGCGCCGATCACGACTGCATCGACTCGCTCGCTCATGGGCGCGGCACTCTCTCACGACCGCGCTGCGGGCGGTAGGCGGCGCGTCCGGCGGAGGGCCACCGCGCAACTTTCTTCGCGCACGCCGGAACCTTTCGTCGCCTCGTTCGTCTCGTGTGGGATGCATCTGTCGCGCGTCTCCGCCCTCGCGTCCCTCGCCGGCCTGGCCGGCCTCGCCGCCACCGCCGCCTGCGGCTCTCCCCCGGCAGCCGTCGGCACCACCGCGGGACGTCCCGCGCCCGCAGTGGTCGCGGCGGCCCCCGCGGGATCCGCCCAGGCCCGGAAGAAGCAAGCCGCCATCCCGGAGCGGCCGGCGCCGCCGCGCATCACGACGCCGATGGCCGGGGAGCCGGACGGCGCGCAACTCGCCGAGACGCACCTCCTCGCCGCCTCGTGCGAGAGCGTGTCCTCCGAGGAGATCGCGGCGACCATCAAGGCGATGCGCGCCGACGTCGATGCCTCGTTCAAGCGCTGGCACGACGACCAGCCCGGATGCTGGGCGCAGGATCGCGCCGAGTACGAGATGCGCAAGGAGGAGGAGCGCGGCGGCGAGGACATCTCCTTCGGCGGTGGCGGCGTCCGGGCGATCGGCAGCGGCCGCGGCGCCGCGGGCTACGGCACGATGCGGGCCTACGCCCCCCCGCGCGCGCTCGCCGGCGCCGCCGCCGCGCCCAGCGGCGCTTCCGACCCCAGCGTGAATGCGCGTGACAAGAGCGGCGGCCCCGCCCGGGCGGCCAGCGCGTCGGGGACGAACAACCAGGTCGCCTCGGTCGACGAGGCAGACATCGTCAAGAACGACGGCCGCTACGTGTACCTCGCGGCGAACGGGGCGCTCCGCATCGTCGAGGCCATGAACCCGCGGATGATCTCGGTGACGAAGCTCCCCGGCGCGGTGCGCGAGATGTTCGTCGAGGGGGATCGCGCCGTCGTCTACACGTCGAGCACCGGCGCCGCAAAGCGCTGCACGTACGGCTACGACTGCCAGTTCACCGGGACGGCAGCACCACCAAGGTCCTCGTCCTCGACATCACCGACCGCGGAGCGCCGAAGGTGGTGCGGACCCTGGAGCTCTCCGGGTCGCTCATGGCCGCGCGCCGCATCGGCAACGCGGTGCACACGGTCACCGCCGATCACGACCTCGGCGGCCAGCAGCTCTACGCCGCGTGGCCCGCCGGCCTCGGCACGTGCGGCACCGCCGAGAAGGAGGTCCGCGCCGCCTTCTCGAAGCTGAAGGCGGAGAACGAGCAGAAGATCCGCGGCCGGTCGGGCTCCATCTTCCCCAGCATCCGGGACAACGGAAACACGCTGGCGGTCTGCGCCGGCGACAAGAAGCTGCTCCGCACCCGGATCCGCGACGGTGAGGCCTTCACGTCCGTCACCTCGTTCGACCTCACCGACGATCGCACCGCGCCCACCAGCGCGACGGTCCAGAGCCGGCCCGGGGCCGTGTTCGCCTCGCGCGACGCGCTCTACTTCTCGGTGGTGCACCACCGAAGCGCGGTCGGCGGCTGGTTCTCGGGGTCCTACGGCACGCAGGACGAGGCGAGCGAGATCCACAAGTTCTCGATCGGCGACAAGCCGGCGCTCACCGCGTATTCCGGGAGCGGCATCGTCCCGGGGCACGTGCTGAACCAGTTCTCGATGGACGAGTGGTCAGGGTACCTGCGCGTCGCCACCACGACCGGGCACGTCCCCGATCCGAAGGTGGCGAGCGCCGTGTCGGTCCTCGCGTCGAACGCGAAGGGCGACCTCGTTCGCGTCGGCGCCGCGACGGGAATCGCGCCCGGCGAGGACATCCGCGCGGTGCGCTTCGATGGGGACCGCGGGTACGTGGTCACGTTCAAGAAGACCGACCCGCTCTTCGTCCTCGACCTCTACGAGCCCTCGCGACCGTCCATCCTCGGCGAGCTCAAGATCCCGGGCTTCTCGACGTACATGCACCGGATCGACCCCGAGCACCTCCTGTCGATCGGCTTCGACGCGAACGACCACGGCGGCTTCGCCTACTTCGACGGCGTCATCCTCCAGCTCTTCGACGTGAAGAACCCGACCGACCCGCGCCTCCTCTTCAAGGAGAAGATCGGCACGCGTGGGTCGAGCTCGGAGGCGGCGACCGACCACCTCGCGTTCAACTACTTCGCCGATCGCGGGCTCCTCGCCGTCCCCATGACCGAGTGCGCCGGCGGCGGCGACGGGCGGAACGGCAACGAGGTCGCGTTCAGCGGCCTCTACGTCTACGACGTGGACCTCGAGCGCGGCTTCACGCGGCTCGGCGGCGTCGACCACGCCGACCACGGGCCCGGCCAGGCGAGCTGCAACACGTGGTGGTCGAACGCGAGCTCCGCGGTGAAGCGCAGCGTCTTCCTCGACGACCTCGTCTACTCGATCGCCACCGACCGCGTGAAAGTCCAGCGAATGAGCCACTTCGGCACCGACCTGGCGAGCCTGTCGCTCACCGACTGACGCGCCGCGCCTCGGCCGGAGCTCTTGCGCCGCGGGCGTCGCTGATGTCGACTCCGCGGCGCGATGCGAAAGCTATTCTCGGGTGGTGCACCTCTCCTCGGCCTCCTCCTCCTCTCCCTCGCGCCTGCCGCGTGCGGGTCACCGCCCGAGCCCGGTCCGGCGCCGCGCCCCGCTGCGAGCGCAGCGATGAGCGCCGCCCCCAGGGCCGCGGCCCCGCCCTCCGCCGACGTCGCGACGTTGCTGGCGCCCTGGAGCGCCAACAGCAAGGCGTACGGCGGGGTCCCGCCCTTCGCGAGCGTCAAGGTGTCGGCCTTCGAGCCGGCCTTCGCGATCGCGATGAACACGCAGCGGCAGGAGATCAAGGCGATCACCGATCAGGCGGCGCCGCCGACGTTCGAGAACACGTGCGTCGCGCTCGAGAGCTCGGGGCGCCAGGTGGACAACGTCGAGACGCTCTACGACGTGTGGGCGTCGACCATGAACAGCGCCGACTTCCAGGTGGTCGAGAAGAACATGGCGCCGCGGCTCGCCGCGTTCGGTGACGAGATCGTCCAGAATGCCGAGCTCTTCGCCCGCATCAAGGCGGTCTACGAGAGCCCCGAGAAGGCGAAGCTGACGCCGGAGCAGCAGCGCCTCGTGTGGCGCCAGTACACGCGCCGCGTCCGGGCCGGCGCGCAGCTCGACGGCCCGTCCAAGGCGCGGCTCCGCGAGATCAACCAGCGGCTCGCGTCGCTGTTCACGACCTTCAGCCAGAACGTGCTCGCGGACGAGGAGGGCTACGTCACTCCCCTTCCCTCCGAGGCCGACCAGGCCGGGCTGCCGGCGTCGGTGAAGACGAACAAGGTGACGAACACGCGTTCGTCGATCGAGCCGTTCCTCACGTACTCGACGCGCGAGGACCTCCGGAAGGTCGTCTGGACGAACTTCGTGAACCGCGGCGACAACGGCGGCGCCCACGACAACAATGCGACGATCACCGAGATCCTGAAGCTCCGCGCCGAGCGCGCGAAGCTCCTCGGCTTCGCCACGCACGCGCACTGGCGCCTCGAGGACGCGATGGCGAAGACGCCGGAGCGCGCGATGGCGCTCATGGAGGAGGTCTGGAAGCCCGCCACCCAGCGCGTCCACGAGGAGGTCGCCGACATGCAGGCGATCGCCGACAAGACCGGCCACAAGGGCAAGATCAATCCCTGGGATTACCGCTTCTATGCCGAGAAGGTGCGGAAGGCGAAGTACGACCTCGATGCCAACGAGGTGAAGCCGTATCTCCAGCTCGAGAAGCTGCGCGAGGGCATGTTCTGGGTGGCCGGCGAGCTCCTGGATCTCTCCTTCACGCCCGTCACCGACGTGCCCGTCTATCACCCCGACGTCCGCTGGTGGGAGGTCAAGAACCGCACCACCGGCAAGCACGTGGGGCTCTGGTACTTCGACCCGTATGCCCGGCCGGGCAAGCGCTCCGGCGCGTGGATGAACGCGATCCGCCGGCAGGAGCGGCTCGCCGGCAACGTGAGCACCATCGTCAGCAACAATGCCAACTTCGTCAAAGGCAAGGACGGGTCGCCGGTCCTCATCTCGTGGACCGACGCGACCACGCTCTTCCACGAGTTCGGGCACGCGCTGCACGGCCTCAGCTCGGACGTGACGTATCCCTCGCTCTCCGGGACCAACGTGGCGCGCGACTACGTCGAGTTCCCTTCCCAGCTGCTCGAGCACTGGCTTGCCACGCCCGAGGTCCTGAACCGGTTCGCCCTCCACGTCGAGACCGGCAAGCCGATCCCCGCCGCCATGGTGGCGAAGATCGAGAAGGCGAAGAACTTCAACCAGGGCTTCGACACCGTCGAGTACCTGAGCGCCGCGCTCGTCGACATGAAGCTCCACCTCGCGGGCGGCGAGAGCATCGACCCCGACGCCTTCGAGCGCACCACGCTGGAGGCGCTCGGCATGCCGAAGGAGATCGTGATGCGCCACCGCACGCCGCAGTTCACCCACGTGTTCGCGGGCGACGGCTACTCGGCGGGCTATTACAGCTATCTCTGGGCCGACACGCTCACCGCCGACGCCTTCGAGGCCTTCAAGGAGGGCAAGGGGCCGTACGACAAGGCCGTCGCCGAGCGTCTCCGCAAGAACGTCCTCGCGGTCGGTGACACCGTGGATCCGGCCGACGCCTACCGGGCCTTCCGCGGCAAGGATCCGGACACGAAGCCGCTCATGCGGAAGCGGGGCTTCGCGAGCGCGAAGAAGTGATGGGAGGCCACCCCCGTACCGCCCTCACCATCGACTCCGAGGAGCAGCTGCGCGCGATCATCGGGATACCGCTCGAGCTGACCACGAAGAAGATCGTGGGGCGGCTGAACCGGCTCACCCGGCGGTACATCGAGCTGTCGCCGTTTCTCTGCATCGCGACCAGCGACGAGCACGGCCGCTGCGACGTGAGCCCCCGGGGGGACCCGCGGGGCTTCGTGCGGATCCTGGACGACCACACGCTGCTCGTCCCGGATCGCCCCGGAAACCGGATTGCCGACTCCCTCGTGAACATCCTCAGGAACGCTCACGTCGGCCTGCTGTTCGTCATCCCGGGCGTGACCGACACGTTCCGCGTCAACGGCCGCGCGACGCTCACCACCGATCCCGAGCTCCTGGCCGGCTGCGCCATCGAGGAAAAGGTCCCGAAGCTGGGCATCCTCGTCGACATCGAAGAAGCGTACACGCAGTGCTCGAAGGCCTTCCTGCGCTCGCAGCTGTGGGATCCCAGCCGCCACGTCGACGGCAAGGAGCTCCCGACCGGCGGCCAGATCCACAAGGAGATCCAGGGCGCAGCGTTCGACGACGCCCGGTACGACGAGGAACGCGAAGGGCGGTATGCGCGCCGCGAGGGCTTCTACTGAGCCATCTCCTCGAGCGACTCGCGGCCGTACACCGCGAGGCGCTGGAGGTGCGGGAGGGTGTCCCGGCACCCCGTGAATCCGAACCCCAGCATTCCCGAATAGCTCTGCACCGTGATGTTCAGCCCATATCCGTGGAACGGGATCGATAGCGGGTACATCTCGTCGAGGCGATATCCCCGGAAATAGAGCGGCGACTCCGGCCCCGGCAGGTTCGACACCACGATGTTGAATGCCGGGAGCAGCCGTCCCGCGGCGCCGGGCAGGAAGGACAGCATCATCGGCGCGAGCGCGAGGGCGCTGTACGGGAGGACCGCGTTCCTCGACATGCCGGAGAGCTGGTCCTTCGCACGCCGGGTCGACGCGATGATGGTCGCCAGACGCTCCTGCGGATCGGGCACGTCGGTGGCGAGCGACGCCAGGATCGCCCCGAGGGCATTGCCGCTGCCGCCCGGGTCGTCCTTGGGACGGATGTTCACCGGGACCATCGCCACGAGCGAGGGCTCCGGCAGCGTGCCCAGCTCGCCCAGGTAGCGGCGCAGCGCCGAGCCGCACACCGCGAGCACCACGTCGTTGACCGTTCCGCCCGCCGCGCTCGCCACCTGCTTGACGCTCTCGACGGTGGCGCTCGCGGTCGCAAAGCGGCGACTGCGCGTGATCCGCTGGTTCAGGACCGAACGCGGCGCCTGCAGCGGCGACACGAGCTCGCGGTCGTGATGACGGAACGCCTGCACCGCGCTCATCACCGCGCGGCCCACCTCGCGCGTGGTGTCGAGCTGCTCGCGGGCGACGCGCAGCAAGGCGTCGATGGGCGGCTCCTCCACGTGGGTCCGCGCCAGCGCGACGTTCTCGGGCTGCACGAAGAAGAGCGGCGTCGTCCGGTTGTCGGCGCTGTGCGACAGCGAGCGGACGAGCGTGCGCATCCCGGTGTAGCCGTCGATGAGCGCGTGATGGACCTTCACGTAGAGGGCGAAGCGCCCGTTCTCGAGCCCTTCGATGAAGTACGCCTCCCAGGGCGGCCGGTGGAAATCGAGCGGAGTGCCGTGCAGGCGCGACACGAGCGTGCCGAGCTCGCGCTGGTCGCCGGGCGACGCCAGCGAGGAGCGGCGGACGTGGTACTCGAGGTCGACGTGCGGCTCCTCCTCCCACGACTGCAGGGGGCTCGAGAGCAGATCGGGGCGGCTCAGGCGGAGGTTCCACGGGCGCTCGACCCTCGTGATGCGCGCGAGCTCGTCACGCAGCGCGACGCCGAGCGGCTCCCCGCCCCCGGGCGGCGGCGAGAACTGGAGCAGCGCGCCGACGTGCATCATCACGTCGCGACGCTCCACCGCGAGGAACGCCCGATCGAGCGCGTTGAGCGGCTTGTGGGCGGTCATGCCGCGAGCATACGCCAGCGCCCGCCTCGTCGCCGCGCGCTCCTCAGGCGCGGCGAAACGTCACGACGAGCACGTCGCGGTACGCCGGGCGGTCCGGGTCGATGAGGCCCACCGGCGTGACCCCGTGGAACGCGCGGTCGTCGTCGACGAGCGCCGAGTCCATGGGCTCGGTGAGGGTGAAGCTGCCGACCGGACGGTGCGCCACGTCCTCCATGCGCGTCTCGCCGCTCTTGATGTTCTCGCGGCGGACCAGCATGACGAGCACCCAGTCGACCCCGTCCCGGTGCATCCCTTCCGGCGTCGGCTGCCCGTGCATTCCGGGATGGGCCTCGATGCGGAACTGGTGGACCTCGACGTGCCACACGTCGGGCCGCGTGACGCCTGGCGTGAGCTCGTCGAAGAGGCGATGGCACGTGGCGAGGATGGCCCGCATCGCGGGGTGGCTCGCGATCGCCTCGGTGATGGGGTCGAACCACCGCGCGATCCCGCCGTTGAGAGCATTGTAGTCGCGGCTCTGGTAGTGCGGCTGGTGAGGCTTTCGCGTGATGCCCTCGGCCGACGCGGCGAACGCCGCGAAGCGCCGCCGTCGGTACCGGCCCCCGTCGGCCATGAAGGTGTCGACCCCGAGATCGTTCCAGCTGGCGGCAAACGACTCGAAATCGGCGAGCCCCGCCGGCTCGAGCACCTCGCGCATGGCCGGCGCTCGCACGAAGGCAAAGCCGTCCCGGAGCAGCGGCGCAGCGAGCGCCTCGAGCGAGGTTCGTTCCACGCCGGTCACCGTAGCGCCTGGACGGCCGCTGTCATCTTCGGAAGCGACACCGGCACCGGCGTCTTGAGCTCGGGCGCGAAGACCGCGACGCGCAGCTCCTCGAACAGCCAGCGCAGCTCGCGCGCCGCCTCCTGATCGCGCGCCACCTTCTGCTTCGCCTGGTACGCCGCCCAGAGCTTCGTCACGGGCTCGAGCTTGCCGGCGTCCTTCGGCGGATCGGTGACGGCGCGCGCCAGCCGCGCCTGGGCCGCACGCAGATAACGGGGATACTGCTCGAGGCGCGCCAGCGGGATCGTGGCGATGAGGTCGGGCGGAAAGAGCCCCGCCACCTGGCCCTGCAGGTCGAGGAGCGCGGCGCGACCGCTCGGGTGCTTGGCGGCGTTGCGGATCGCGAGCAGCGTCTTCTCGTGCTCCTTGGTGACGGGCAGGATCGCCTCGCGGAACAGGTCGAAGGCGCGCGTGATGCGGGGCGCGCCGAGGGCGGCGAGCTGGTCGAGCTCCTTCTTGTTCCTGGGGAGCGGGACCTCGTCGGACAGCCCGTAGGCCGCGTCCACGATGCGCCCCAGCAGCTGGGCGCGGAATCCGTCGATCTCGGCGCGTGACAGCGGCAGGCCGTCGGCGCGCGCGAACGGCGGCGGGAGGCGCGGCGTGATCGACGAGATCGCCCCGCGCGCGCCGAGCATGAGCAGGCGGCGGACGCCCGCGCGCGTCTCCTTCTTTGCCTCGGCGAGATTGTCCTGGAGGACGAGATCCACGGCAGTCCCGCGATCGACGATGGACGGGTAGCTGCGCACCTCGGTGCCGGAGGCCTTGCGGACGACGAACTCGGGGAGCTCGGCGAAATCCCAGGTCGTGAGCCCCTTCCGCTCCCACGTCGTCCCGGCCGGCGCGGCGCTCTTCCAGGCCGCCCGCGCACGCGCGCCGTACTGCTGGAGGAGCGCGTCGACGTCCTTGCCCTGGGCCACCAGCTTGCCGCGCTCGTCGACGATGCGGAGCGTGAGACGGAGGTGCGCCGGGACGAGGTCGGTGCGGAACGAGCCGGAGTGCACGTCCGCGCCGGTGAGCGCGGAGACGACGCGGGCGAGCTGCGGGAGGAGCGGGCCCGAGAACGCGCGGAGCTCGGCGCTGGCGGCACCCGCGACCTCGGCGACGTCGCCCATCTCGCGCCGGAGCGCCTTCGGGACGTCGTAGAGGATCGCGGTGATCTTCTCCTTCTGCCAGCCGGGAATCGTCCAGTCGAGCTCCCCGGGATCGAGCTGCGGGAGGAGGAGCAGCGGGACGGTGAGCGTGATGCCGTCCTCCTCGTGGGACGGCTCGAACAGGTACGTGATGGGCACCCTCGTGCCGTGGAGGGTCACGGCGTCGGGATAGTCCGCGGCACTGAGGGCCTGGTCACCCGTGAGGACGTCGGCGATCGCGAGGTGAAGGATCGCCGGGTTCTCCTTCTCGGCGACCGCCCGCCAGGCTTCGAAGGTCTTGCCGTTGACGACCTCGGGCCCGACGCGCGCATCGAAGAACGCGAGGAGCGCCTCGTCGTCGGCGAGCATGTCGCTCTTGCGAGCCTTGGCCCGGAGGCGCGCCACCTCGGCGAGCAGCGCGCCGTTCTTCTCGAAGAACGTGCCGGTCGTACGGTATTCGCCGCGCACCAGCGCATGATCGAGGAACATGCGACGCGCCTCGGCCGGCGCGACGGTCGCGTAATCGATACTGCGATCCTTGGCAATCGTCAGACCGAAGAGCGTCGTGTGCTGCTTGATGGAGGCGCGGCTCGACGACTCGGACCACGTCGGCTCCGAGTAGCTGTGCTTCACGAGGTGGCTGGCCGCCTCGAGGAGCCACTCCGGCTCGATCTTCGCGACCATCCGCGCGAACAGCTGCGACGTCTCGACGAGCTCGAACGCCATCAGCCAGGCCGGAGGCTTCCTGGCGAGTGCCGACGACGGATGGATCGTGAACTTGGTCTGCTTGGCGCCGATATAAGCGCGCTGCTCGGGCCGGAGATTGCCAATCTTCGAGAGCAATCCGGTGAGCAGCGCCCGGTGCAGCGCGTCCTCGGCTGGTTTGCCGCTGCCGCGCGGCAGCCGGAGCTCCTTCGTGATCTCCTCGAGCTGGCGATGCACCTCGAACCACTCACGGACGCGCAGGAACGAGAGGAGCTCGGCCCGGCACACGCGGCGCAGGTTCGACGTGCCCTTCCGCTCCGCGTCCTTCACGTGCTCCCAGAGGCGAAGGAGGCTCATGAAGTCCGACCGCTCGTCGCGGAACCGCCGGTGCAGCTCGTCGGCGTGCTGCTGCTTGTCGCGCGGACGCTCGCGCGGATCCTGGATGTTGAGCGCGGCCGCGATGACCAGCACCTGCGCGAGGCAATCGAGCTCGGCGCCGGCGAGGATCATGCGCCCGATCCGCGGGTCGACCGGGAAGCGCGCGAGCTGGTGGCCGAGCGGCGTCAGCTCGCGCTGCGGGTCGAGCGCGCCGAGCTCCTCGAGCACGCGGTACCCCTCGGTGATCGCCTTCGACTGCGGCGGATCGAGGAACGGGAAGTCCTCGACGGCGCCGAGCCCGAGCGACTTCATGCGCAGGATGACGCCGGCGAGCCCGGTGCGCTTGATCTCGGGGTCGGTGAACGCGGGGCGCGCCGCGAAGCTCTGCTCGTCGTAGAGGCGGACGCAGATCCCCTCGCGCACGCGCCCGCACCGACCCTTCCGCTGGTCGGCGCTCGCCTGCGAGATGCCCTCGCTCTGGAGGCGCGTCGTGCCGGAGCGCGGGTCGTACCGCGAGAGCCGCGCGACGCCGGTGTCGACCACGTAGACGATGCCGGGGATGGTCACCGACGTCTCGGCGACGTTGGTGGCGAGGATGACGCGGCGCTCGGGGATGCTCGCGAAGACCTTGGCCTGGTCGCCGGCGGAGAGCCGCGCATAGAGCGGCTGGATGACGGTGTGCCGGAGGTTCCGGGCGACGAGCGCGTTCTCGGCCTCGCGGATCTCGCGCTCGCCCGGGAGGAACACCAGGATGTCGCCCCGCGGATCGAGCGAGGTCACGTTGGAGACCGCGGTGGCCACCGCCTCGGCGAGATCGTCGTCCTCGAGGGGCGGCTCGTAGAGGACGTCCACCGGGAAGGTGCGGCCCTCGACCTGGATGACCGGCGCGCCGCCGAAGAACTCGGAGAAGCGCTCGGTCTCGATGGTCGCCGAGCTGACGATGACCTTCAGGTCGGGCCGCTGCGGAAGGATCCGCCGCAGCCAGCCGAGCAGGAAATCGATGGTGAGGCTTCGCTCGTGCGCCTCGTCGATGACGAGCGTGTCGTACCGGCGCAGCAGCGGGTCGCCCTGGATCTCGGCGAGCAGGATGCCGTCGGTCATGAACTTCACGTACGTCGACGGCGAGGTGCGGTCCTCGAAGCGAATCTGGTAGCCGACGTCGGTGCCGAGCGGGCTGCCGAGCTCGCTCGCCACCCGCGCCGCGACGCTGGTGGCGGCGATGCGCCGGGGCTGCGTGACGCCGATCGTCTTCTCGAGCCCGCGGCCCATGGCGAGCGCGATCTTCGGAAGCTGCGTGGTCTTGCCGGAGCCGGTCGCGCCGGCGACGATGACCACCGGGTGCTGGTCGATGGCGGTCGCGATGTCGGCGACGCGCCCGGAGATCGGGAGCTGCGGCGGGAACTCGAGCGTGGCCTCGCGTGCCGTCATCCGGGCGCGACCTTGAACGATTCCATGAACTTCTTGACGACGTCCTCGCCGATGCCGCCCTCGTCGAGCGTGGACACGATGAGCGTGAAGAGGCGCTTGCCGACGAGCCACATGCGCGAATAGACGCGGAGTGCCGGGCCGGAGAGCACGCGTCGCTGGATGACCACGCGGCCCGGATGACCGCCGAGCTTCACGGTGCGCTTCGTGAGGATCTCCGACGTGCCGCGACGCGACTGGTTCGCGCGCTCCACGCGGCCGTCGAGGAAGAGCTCGGGCTCCTTCACGTCGTCCTCGGTGTGATCGGTGTAGCCGGCGGCGAACGAGACCTGCCCGCCCGGCATCTCGAGCACCGCCTGGCTGAAGCCGAGACGCGTGTCGTCGGCGGGCAGCTGTTGCACCTTCGGCTCGCCGGGGAAGAGGATGGAGAACGAGTCGCCCTGGTGGACCTTCCACGTCCACGCGGACGGCGGAAGGGGCGCGGCGCTCGGCGTCGGGGCGAGCCGCGAGGTGGGCGCCGGGAGCGGGAACGTCGGGTCGCTGGCCGCGTCGGCGGCGGAGGCGTCCTCGCGCGGCGCGGCGTCCCGGGCGGCGTCGGGGGGCGCCGGCGGCTCGGCCTTCGAGCACGCGAGCGGCGCGATTCGAATACCGAGGAGCAGGGGGAGGAGCCAGCGGGAAGCCATGTGACGCAACGCCGAATGCTACGAGGCGCTCCGCTCGTCAAGGCGACGGTGCTACGGATGAGACGTGTCGTCCGAGAACGAGCCTTCGCACGCCGCGCGCTGCCGGGACCTGGTGAGCCGCGCCCGGCATGGCACTCTCTGCACGATCGCCCGCGATCCCGCGGGATTTCCCTTCGGATCGCTGGTGGCGATCGCCGCCGACGAGGCCGGGCGGCCCCTCTTCCTCCTCTCGTCGCTCGCCGAGCACACGAAGAACCTGCTCGCGGGCAGCGAGGCGTCGCTCCTGGTCGCCGAGCCCGCGCCCGCCGGCGCCGACCCGCTCGCCCTCGGCCGCGTCACCATCCTGGGCCGGGTCCGGCCGGTGCCCCCGGGCGAGCTGCACTCGGCGCTCGACGTGTTCCTCGCGCACCAGCCCGAGGCCGCGACCTACGTCACGTTCGCCGACTTCGCGTTCTATCGCCTCGAGCCCGAGCAGCTCCGCTACGTGGGGGGCTTCGGGAGGATGTCCTGGGTCAGTGCGGAGGAATACCGCGAGGCGACCCCGTGAGACTCCGCTCGTCCCTCGTCGAGCTCCTGCTCGTCGGCGGCGGCACCCTCGTCCTCCTGCCGATCGGCTGGCTGCTGCGCCACGTCGTCGGCCTCGATGACGCCGAGCTGACGTTCGGGTTCCTCACCTTCTACGCGGCGTACGTCATCAACGATCCGCACTTCGCGGTGACCTATCTCCTCTTCTACAAGGACCTGCGGGCACGCGTGCTCGGCCCGGCGACGCCGCGCCCCCAGCGGCTCCGCTACGTGCTGGCGGGGCTCGTCACGCCGGTCGTGCTCGTCGGCTGGGCGGGAACATCGCTCCTCCGCCACGACGCCGAGAGCATCGGCGCGATGGTGCAGCTCATGTTCCTCCTCGTCGGCTGGCACTACACGAAGCAGGGCTTCGGGGTGCTCACCGTTCTCGCGAGCCGGCGCGGCGTGAACCCGAGCCCGCGCGAGCGGCGGGCCGTCTCCTTCCACTGCTACGCGGGTTGGGCCTTCGCGTGGTCGAACCCGGCGACGCCGGCCGGCGCGTTCGAGGAGAAGGGCGTCGTCTACCACGCGCTCGCCCACCCGCGCTGGCTCGAGCTGCTCACCGGGACGGTGCTCGCGGTGAGCACGCTCGTCCTCGTGTACGCGCTGGTCAGCGAGGGCCGGCGGCTCGGCCGGTGGCTGCCGGTCGCGCCGCTCGCGGGGCTGCTCGTGACGATCTGGTCGTGGACGATCTTCTCGAGCGTCGACCCGCTGCTCCGGTACGCGATCCCCGCGCTGCACTCGATCCAGTATCTCTACTTCGTGTGGCTCATGCGCCGGAACCACGCGCGATCGTTCGAGGGCCCGCCGACCTTCGGGAGGCCCGCGGCGGTGCAGGTGGGGTTCCTCGCGGCGGGCGCGCTCGCCCTCGGATGGCTCCTTCTCCGCGGCGCCCCCACCTTTCTCGACGGGCTCTTCGCGCCGCGCACGCCGCCCGGCGGCATTCCCGACGCGTTCGGCGAGACGCCCTACTTCGCGGCGTTCTACGTCGTCGTGAACGTGCACCACTACGTGATGGACAGCGCCATCTGGCGTCGCGACAACCCGGACACCCGCTTCCTGCGCGAGCCTGCGTGAAGGGGCGCGTGCGGATCCATCTCGATCCATCGCCGCTCGGCGCAAGAGACGCGCCTGATCGCCAGCGCGTCCGCCGAACCGATGATAGAAATCATCCATGCGCCGACTCGGGATGGTCGTCTCCGGACTCGTGAGGGGGAGCGTCATGATGCTCGCCGTGCCCGTCCTCCTCTCGCTCGCAGGCTGCGGCGGTCCGAAGAAGGAGGCCGCGGCGCCCGAGACGAACCCCTGGTCCGACTACAAGGGCACGTATGCGGGCCCGGTGAGCGAGCCCTCGTCGCCCAGCGCAGCGAGCGACGCGAAGCCGGAGAAGGTTGCCTCGAACGGCGCGGCGCTGAAGCAGGCGAGCGCGGAAGGCGCCGGACCGGCCCCCGCGAAGCCGGTGAAGAAGGCGGCCAAGAAAAAGAAGAAGAAAGCGGGACCGGCGCCCACGAACGGCGGCGAGCTCGAGTAGGCGGAGATCGTCGTCGCCGGTGGACGGCACGCGTGGGGTAAGCTGCCGCCTCCCGTGCCCGACCCGATCATCGAAGTCCGGAACCTGACGAAGACGTACGCGAGCGGCCTCATCGCGCTCGGCGGCATCGATCTGACGATCGAGCGCGGCGAGATCTTCGCGCTTCTCGGCCCGAACGGGGCCGGCAAGACCACGCTGATCGGCGTGATCTGCGGGACCGTCAACGCCACGAGCGGCACGGTCCGAGCCGACGGGCACGACGTCATCACGGACTACCGCGCGGCGCGCGCCAAGATCGGCCTCGTCCCGCAGGAGCTGGCGACCGACATGTTCGAGACCGTCGAGGCGACCGTCTCGTTCAGTCGCGGGCTCTTCGGCAAGAAGAAGGACCCGGCGCACGTCGAGAAGGTGCTGAAGGCGCTTTCGCTCTGGGACAAGCGGGCGAGCAAGATCATGACGCTCTCGGGCGGCATGAAGCGCCGCGTGTTGATCGCCAAGGCGCTCGCCCACGAGCCCGTCATCCTCTTCCTCGACGAGCCGACCGCCGGCGTCGACGTCGCGCTGCGCCGCGACATGTGGGAGATGGTCCGGACCCTGCGCGAGACGGGCGTGACGATCATCCTGACGACGCACTACATCGAGGAGGCCGAGCAGATGGCGGACCGTATCGGCGTCATCAACAAGGGCAAGATCGTCCTCGTCGAGGAGAAGCACGCCCTCATGAAGAAGCTCGGAAAGAAGCAGCTCACGCTGGTCCTCGCGAGCCCGCTCGAGCGCATCCCGTCCGAGCTCGACGCGTTCGGGCTCGAGCTCGCCGATGCCGGCACGAGGCTCGTCTACACGTTCCATCCCGAGCGCCAGCAGGCCGAGGTGGCGGCGCTCCTGAAGCGCATGTCCGAGCTCGGCATCGACTTCAAGGATCTGAAGACGCACGAGAGCTCCCTCGAGGAGATCTTCGTCGACCTGCTCGGGAAGGCATCATGAACCTCGGCGCGGTCCGCGCGATCTACGTGTTCGAGATGGCGCGCACCTTCCGCACCGTCGTCCAGAGCATCGCGGCTCCGGCGCTGTCGACCGCGCTCTACTTCGTGGTGTTCGGCTCGGCGATCGGCTCGCGCATGACCGAGGTCGACGGCATCCCCTACGGCGCCTTCATCGTGCCGGGCCTGACCATGCTCTCGCTGCTGAACGAGAGCATCTCGAACGCGTCGTTCGGCATCTACATGCCCCGCTTCTCGGGCACGATCTACGAGGTGCTGTCCGCGCCGATCTCGTGGGTCGAGATCGTGCTCGGGTACGTGGGCGCCGCGGCGTCGAAGTCCATCATGCTGGGCGCGATCATCCTCGTGACCGCGCGCCTCTTCGTGCCCTACACGATCGCGCACCCGGTCTGGATGGTCTCGTTCCTGGTGCTCACCGCGGTGACCTTCAGCATGTTCGGGTTCATCATCGGGCTCTGGGCCGACGGGTTCGAGAAGCTGCAGCTCGTGCCGATGCTCGTCGTGACGCCCCTCACGTTCCTCGGCGGCAGCTTCTACTCGCTCTCGATGCTCCCTCCGCTCTGGCAGAAGGTGACGCTCTTCAACCCCGTCGTGTACTTGATCAGCGGGTTCCGCTGGAGCTTCTACGGAAGGTCCGACGTCGGGGTGGAGGCGAGCCTCGGCATGACCCTCGTGTTCCTCGTGGTCTGCCTCGGGGTGGTGCGCTGGCTCGTGCGATCCGGCTACCGCCTGAAGACCTGAAAAAATCGCCGGGCCCTGTCGATCGCGGGCGGGCTCGTTTGTCGTCCCTGCGAACCCTCACCGAACGGAGAGCTCGATCATGCGTTTTCTCGTCCTCATGAAGCCGAACGACCCCACCTACGAGCAGGGCGCGATGCCCACCGAAGCGGCCATCGCCAGGATGATGAAGTACAACGAGGAGCTCTCGAAGGCCGGCATCCTGCTCGGTCTCGACGGGCTTCATCCCTCCAGCAAGGGCGCCCGCGTCACGTTTGCGGGCGGCGCGGCGACGGTGACCGACGGCCCGTTCGCGGAGACCAAGGAGCTGGTCGGCGGGTACTGGATCTGGAAGGTGAAGTCGAAGGAGGAGGCGCTCGCGTGGGTGCGCCGCTGCCCCGCCGACGACGGCAACGTCATCGAGCTTCGCCAGATCTTCGATAGCGAGGACTTCGGGCCGGACTTCGCCGCCCGGAACGACGGGTTCATGGCCGGCGTCGAAAAGAACCGCGGCGCGTGATACGTTGAGGGTGATGCGCTCTGGACGTTTTCTGGCTCTCGGGATGACCGCGGTCGGCGTTCTCGCCGCGGTCGGGCTCGCCGTTGCGTGCGCCGTGCCGAACATCGAGGAGGACCTGCCGCCCGAGGCGCCGGTCGACGACGGGGTCCCGGACTCCTCGTTCACCTCCTCGTCCAGCAGCGGAGGCAGCAGCGGCTCGAGCGGGGCCGGCACCGATGCGGCAGCGGACGGCGACGCGGCCGACGCGGCGGTCGACGCGGGACCCGCGCTGGACGGCACGTACACGGGCACGTACACGAACAACCGCACGGCCTTCGGGTGCGCCTTCATGAACGGCGGCAACCTGTCCGCGACGTTCACGCCGTCGGGCGCGGCGCTCACCACCACGGCGACGGTCACCGGCCTCGAGATCCGCGATGGCGACTGCAACCTCGTGGGCAAGGTCGGCGGCTCGGCGCCGTCGTCTCCCGTCACGAGCGCGGCGGGCACCTTCACCGGGACGTGGAACATGGACGTCGACCAGGTCGGCGGGAAGCTCGATCTGCCGTTCACCGCCAAGGTCGCCGGCAAGACGGTGACCGGCACGTGGACCTGCTCGGGGTGCACGGGCGGCTTCAGCATCACGAGGCCCTGACCGCGCGCTCGACGGACGGCGGCGCTCTGCTAAGAGCGATGATCGTGCAGTACCCGATCGCGCGCCGTCGCAGCTTCCTGGCCTCCTTGTTCATGGGCTTCATGGGCGCCGCCCTGACCGCCCCGCTCCTCGTCGGCTGCGGGGGTGCCGCGCCCGAGGCGGCCGCGAAGGCGCCCGCCGCCACCACCGCGGCCGACGTCCACGGCCCGGCCCCGGCGAGCGCCGAGGCGGCGGGCGCCGCCGAGCAGGCGAGCGCGCCCTCGGACGCCCCGCCCGGCCGCCTCGTGTGCCGGACGACGAACGCCGTCGACGGCACGAGCGAGCTGTACCTCGAGTGGGAGGGCAAGGAGGCGACGGGCACCCTGCGTCAGACCACGCAGAGCGGCATGGTCCACAACCAGCGCGTCACCGCGGAGCGTGAGGGCAACGTCATCCTCGTCGACGACCCGCGCGAGCACGACGACCTCGTGACGCACACCGCGGTTCTCCAGCAGAACGGCGGCTCGCTCCAGATGCGCCTCGGGCGCGGCATGAGCGGCACGTGGGGCAAGTGCGACTGAACGCCAAATAGCTCTGCGTCGTGTCGATCGGGGCAGCCGGCGATGGTCGGGAGAGCGAAGGAGCTCACCGAACATGTCGACCGTCCTCGCATCCTCCGCTCGGTCCCCCGGCCGACAGCGCGCTGAAGCTGTCCCACGCGGCCGCCGTCGCAGAACGCTCTTCCCGCTCTACGTCGCGGCGTTCCTCTGAGGCGGGCTGATGCTGCGCGAGCCTGCCGTCTACCGCTTTCTCGTGGGCCGGGCGCCGTCGTGAGCGCCCCGTCCGAGGATGGACCCCTCGTACGGCCCAGGCTAAGCAGGCGGGGTGGCGGTCTCCCCCACCCCGACCTCGCGCGCCATCGAGACGACCTACCGGCTGGAGTCGCCGCGGCTCATCGCCGGCCTGATGCGCCTCGTGAAGGACGTCGGCCGCGCGGAGGAGCTCGCCCAGGACGCGCTCGTCATCGCGCTCGAGAAGTGGCCCAGCGAAGGGGTGCCCGACAACCCCGGCGCCTGGCTCATGACCACCGCCCGCAACCGCGCGCTCAACGTGGTGGTGCGAGCGAAGAAGCTCGAGATGAAGCACCAGCAGGTCGGCGCGGAGATCGATCTCGAGCGCGAGCTGAACGCGGTCGATCTCGACGCGGCGCTCGACGACACGGTCGGCGACGACCTGCTCCGCCTCGTCTTCATCGCGTGTCATCCGGTGCTCTCGGGGGAGGCGCAGGCCGCCCTCGCGCTCCGCCTCCTCGGCGGCCTCACCACCGAGGAGATCGCACGTGCGTTCCTCGTGCCGGAGCCCACGATCGCGCAGCGGATCGTGCGCGCCAAGCGAACCCTCGCCGAGGCGAAGGTGCCGTTCGAGGTGCCGCGCGCGAGCGAGCTCCCCGCGCGGCTCGCCTCGGTGCTGGCGGTCGTCTACCTGATCTTCAACGAGGGCTACTCGGCGACGAGTGGCGACGACGTGCAGCGCCCGGCGCTGTGCGACGAGGCGATGCGCCTGGGGCGGGTGCTCGTTTCGCTCATGGCCGCCGAGCCCGAGGTGCACGGGCTGCTCGCGCTGATGGAGCTGCACGCCTCGCGCTCGGAGGCCCGCCGGAGCCCGACGGGCGAGCACGTCCTCTTGCTCGACCAGGACCGAACGCGCTGGGACCCGGTCCTCATCCGTCGCGGCCTCGAGGGTCTCGCGCGCGCCATCGAGCTCGGGGGCGGCGTCTACACGCTGCAGGCGGCGATCAGCGCGTGTCATGCGCGCGCGGCGGCCGCGGCCGACACCGATTGGTCACGGATCGCGGCGATCTACGAGGAGCTCGCCGCGCGGACGCCGTCGCCGGTGATCGAGCTGAATCGCGCGGTCGCGGTCGCCATGGCGGAGGGCCCGGCGGCCGGGCTCGCGATCATCGACCGCCTCCAGGACGAGCCGGCGCTGGCGCGCTACCACCTGCTGCCGGCCGCGCGCGCCGACCTGCTGAAGAAGCTCGGACGCCTCCGCGAGGCGCAGCAGGAGTTCGAGCGGGCCGCCTCGTTGACGAAGAACGAGCGCGAACGCGCCGACCTGACCGCGCGCGCCCGGGCCTGCGCCGGCTGACGCGGCTCTAGGACGCGGAGCGCAGCAGCCGAGCGATCTGGGTCTGCTGGAGGGGGGTGCCCTTCCGGCCCACGACGCCGTTCGCGTGCAGCTCGACGACGATCGCGCGCTGGGAGAGGCCCTCGCGCGAGAGCTGACGGACGCGGTCGATGACCGCCTGCTCCGCCTCGTCCATCAGGAGATGCAGGCCGTCCGCGGCGAGGCGGTAGCCGTACGGCAGGTTGCCGACGCGCTCGCCACGGGCGCGCTTGGCAGCGAGCGCGGCGCGGGTGCGCTTGCGGAGCAGCGCGCGCTGGAAGGCGCGCGAGAGGTCGAGCGCCTCGCGTGTGTAGCCGGTGAACTGCGGCGCCTCGTGCCCTTCCGTGTCGGACGAGCCCGACGTGGTCGGGTCGAAATCGTCGTTGGCGGCGTGCATCGCGAACCCATGTATGCCGAAAGCATCTGCATGCAGTCAACACGTTTCGGCGCGCCGCACCTGGATTGCTAGGCTGATCGACGAGCCGGACGATGCGACGACCCGTGCCGATTGCGCCCGAGCTGCCCGACGTGCGCGACGGGCTGACGCGCAAGGAGCGCGTCGTGCTCTGGGTGCTCGCCGCGCTGCAGGACGAGCAGCAAGGGCGGCACGTCCCGCTCACGATGCTCTACGGACGCGTGCTCGAGCACGTCGATCTCAGCGTGGACGAGCTGCAGGAGATCGTCGCGCGCCTCGGCGCCCGCCGCGGCTGACCGTCAGAGGCAGCCGACGAGCGCGTCGTAGATCGACGTCGTCTTGCCGGGGAGCGTCGCGTTCAGCGGGTCGCTCCCGAGCGCGGCGCGGAGCGCGGTCTGCGTCGCGCCGATCTCGACGGTGCAGCGCCGGGTCATCGTGTCGGCCTTCAGCACGCCCTTGGTGTCGACGCTGAGGCTCGCGCCCGCGAACGACCAGGTGCAGCGGGACACGCGCTGCGTGTTGCGGTTCACGGCGCACGTGAAGCGGAGCCCCGAGATGTCCGAGTAGTCGCCTTCGCAGAAGGTGTCGCCGCACACGTCGTCGAACTGCGTGTTCAGCGTGCGCTCCGTCTCGCGCCAGGCCGCTGCCGCCGCCTCGTCGGTGCCCGACAGGTACTCGCCGAGGTCGGCGTAGAACGACTTGTCACCGGCCGGGGGCGGCGCGCCGACCACGCCCGAGAAGCAGTCGACGAGGCCGTCGTAGAAGGACTTGCTGGTGCCCGGCAGCGGCGTCTGGAGGGCGTTGTCGCCGGCCTTCGAGAGCACGTCGAGCATCGTCTTGGCCGTCGACCCGGTCGTGATCGGGCATGTCCAGACGCGCGCGTCGCCGGTGATCTTGCCGGTGCGGCCGTCGACGTAGTCGATGTTGCCGCCGAGCACCCAGGCGCAGTCCTTCAGCTTCTTCGAGGTCGTGGTCGAGGCGCACGCGATGCGCACCGTCGTCAGGTTCGAGTAGTCGCCGCTGCAGATGGTGTCGCCGCAGATGTTGTCGAACCCGTGGGCGAGCGAGGAGCGGACCGCGATCCAGCGGTCGTAGTCGGCGCCCTGCAGGGTCTCGAGGAGATCCCCGTACGTGGTGGTGAGGTCCGACTCGGTCGACGCGGCGTCGCCGGACGCCCCCGTCTCCGCGGTGCAGCCTGCGGCAAACGGAGCCGCGAGCACGAGGAGAGAGGACATCGCGAGGACGCTGCGGACGCGGGGGAAGTTCATTGCGGGGCAGTACTTACGGCAAAGGCCGCGCTGCGCAAGGTGAATGTGGGCGTTTGCGCACATTGCGTGGACGATTCCGGGCGGCCGCTCCTGCGGGCGGTCCGTTGACGCATCCGGGAGGTCCCGACCGGATCCTAGGATGCACCACCCACGTGCCCTCGCCCATCCAGGATTACGCGCTCATCGGGGACTGCGAGACCGCCGCCCTCGTCGACAAGACCGGCTCGATCGACTGGCTCTGCTGGCCTCGGTTCGACAGCGACGCCTGCTTCGCGGCGCTCCTCGGCACCGCCGACCACGGCCGCTGGCAGATCGCTCCGCGCAGCTGGGAAGGCGTCACCGTCACGCGCCGCTACCTCGGCGACTCGCTGGTGCTCGAGACGCGGTTCGAATCGGAGGCCGGCGTCGTTCGTCTCGTCGACTTCATGCCGCCTCGCAGCGGCGGGTCCGATCTCGTGCGCATCGTCTTCGGCGAGCGCGGCTCGCTCGCGATGCGCACCGAGCTCGTCGTCCGGTTCGGCTACGGGGCGCGCGTCCCGTGGGTCTCCCGCCAGGAGGACGGCACGTTGCGGGCGATCGCCGGCCCCGACCAGGTCGTGCTGCGCACCGACGCGGAGGTGCACGGCGAGGGCGAGAAGACCGTCGGCGAGTTCGTGGTCAAGGAGGGCGACGTCCTCCACTTCACGGCGGTGCACGCTCCGTCTCACCTGCCGCCGCCGCAGCCGACCGATGCGCGCGTCGCGCTCGAGGACACGCTGGCGTTCTGGAGCGAGTGGTCGTCCCGCGCGAAGGTCGAGCCCGGTCCCTCACGCGACGCCGTGATGCGGTCGCTCCTCACGCTGAAGGCCCTGACCTACGCGCCGACCGGCGGCATCGTCGCCGCGCCGACCACGAGCCTCCCCGAGACGCTCGGCGGCATCCGGAACTGGGACTATCGCTACTGCTGGCTCCGCGACGCGACGCTCTCGCTGCTCGCGCTGATGAACGCCGGCTACTTCGAGGAGGCCGCGGCCTGGCGCGACTGGCTCCTGCGCTCGGTCGCGGGCACGCCGGCGCAGGCGCAGATCATGTACGGCATCCAGGGCGAACGCCGCCTCGCCGAGTGGGAGATCGACTGGCTTCCCGGCTACGAGAACAGCAAGCCGGTGCGCGTCGGCAACGGGGCGCACGGGCAGCTGCAGCTCGACGTCTTCGGCGAGGTGATGGACGCGCTCTACCAGGCCCATCGCGGCGGCGTCGCCAGCAGCGCCGACGGCTGGGCGCTCCAGCGCGCGCTCCTCGAGACGCTCGAGACCATGTGGCACGAGCCGGATCGCGGGATCTGGGAGAGCCGCGGGGCGCCTCGTCACTTCACGCTGAGCAAGGTGATGGCCTGGGTCGCCTTCGATCGCGGCATCGCGCTCGCCACCGAGGCGGGCTTCGAAGGCCCCATCGAGCGCTGGCGTGCGGTGAAGGACGCCATCCACGCCGAGGTGTGCGAGCGCGGCTACGACGCGGAGCTCGGTAGCTTCGTGCAGTCGTACGGATCGAAGTGGCTCGACGGCAGCCTCCTCCTCATCCCGACCACCGGCTTCCTCGAGGCGGGCGATCCGCGCGTCGCCGGCACCATTGCGGCCATCGAGGGACGCCTCGTGAAGGAAGGCTTCGTCATGCGCCACGATCCAGCGGAGATCGAGACCGGGCTCGCGCACGGCGAGGGCGCGTTCCTCGCGTGCAGCCTGTGGCTCGCCGACGCCTACGTCATGCTGGGACGCGAGGACGACGCGCGCGCCATGTTCGCGCGCGTCCAGGGCCTCTGCAACGACGTCGGCCTCCTCTCCGAGGCCTACGACGTCACCGCGAAGCGCCTCATCGGCAACTTCCCGCAGGCCTTCTCGCACATCGCCCTGATCAACACGGCCCACAACCTGGGCCGCGCCGACAAGCCCGTGGAGCAGCGCGGCCGCAAGACGTGACGCGGCCGGCGCGCGCGCTCAGTTCATCTCGGCGAGGTACGGGAACGTCGCGGCCGCCTTCTTCGTCGCCTGGGTGACGCCGTCGTGCAGAGCGTCGGCGTCGCCGACCGACGCGGCAGGCCCACGGACGAGGAAGTTGATGGTCACGTCGAACGCGTCCTCGTTGGGGCTGCGGCCGCCGCACGTGGTGTGGGCGCGGCCCGTCAGCTGCGCCCGCTCGATCTCGAGGTACGAATGCGGCGCCGCGTAGTCACACGGCTTCGACAGGTCGACGACCTGGTAGTTGCCCTCGGACATCCGCTTCGTCCACGCCGCCGACTGCGCGGCGGTCCAGCTCTTCACGCCGTCCTCGGCGTCGAACTTCGCGAGGTTCTTCGCAAACCCGCTGCGGAAGTCGCCGGGCGCGATCGCGAACGGGTCGGACTTGTTGTACGCGTCGAGCGTCGTCGGGAAGTCGCCCGGACCGTCGATGAGCTGCATGGTCGTCGACTCGACGATCGCCGCCTGATCGACGCTGCCCTTGCCGAGGATCAGCTGGTCCTCGCTGACCGCGTCCGGGTCTGCCGCGTCGTCCTCGGTGGGGCTGGTGCAGCCGTACGCGGCCACGAGGGAGAGGAGCGCGATCGCGACGAGCTTCGAGTTCTTCATGATGCTCTCCCGTTCACTTCCGGACCGTCTGCGCGGTGATCGCGAGCAGCGGGCCCGCGAGCTTGCTCTTGTCGACCTCGACCACGATGCTGAGCACGTTCCAGCCGGAGAGGCCGTTCTTGCCGCCCTCGGGCGAGATCTTCTTGCCGCCGTTGGCCGACAGGATCTTCTTGAGATCGAGGAACCACGGGTCGGACCGCACGCCGGCGAAGACGCGGGTGCCGTTCTGCTCGGCCATGCCGCCGGCCTCGAAGTCCGGCGTGCGCGTGTCGAACGCGATCGACTCGGACCCGCCCGCGAGCTGCAGCTTGCACGTCGCGTGCTGCCTCGGGTCGACGAGGAGCATGCCGCCCGTGAAGGAGCACGTGATCCTCTGCTCACGGCGCGCGTCGGTCGAGGGCGCGAGCGTCGCCGCGTCGTCGATGGGACGGATGCGAACCGTGTAGTCGACGGCGTTGCTGAAGCGCGAACGCCCGAGCGCCAGCTGGTGCACGTTCATGATCAGGACGAGCTTGTCGGGACGCTCCGGGCTCGTGAAGGTGAAGAGGTCGGTGATGTCGGCCGCGATGTCGATGCCGGTCGCGAGGCCGTCCACGTGATCGGACGCTTCGCTCGCGCGCGGGCTCGCCACGAGGGCGGCGAGCACGGGCAGGGCGGCGAGCAGAGCTCTCGTCTTCATGGCCCCCCTCCAGCAGGTTCGGTGCCATGGCTCCGATGGAGGCAAATGTGCGCAACCACGTGGCGGCGGCGGGTACGCCTGCGGCGTCCGGGATCCAGGCTGCGCCCCGGGCGATCCGGCGGGCAGCGCTCAGGCCCGGGTCAGCTCGAGGACCCCGTCCTCCACCGATCCGAAGCGGAGGCCGAGCAGGTCGAGGACGTAGTTCTGGTAGAGCCGCCACGGGGCCTTGGGTCCCTGCTTCGGCATCTGGTCGAGCGCGCGCTGGACGTAGCCCGAGGAGAAATTCATGAGCGGCTCCTCCGCGTCGAGCTCCGCCTCGCGGTTCTTCACCCGCGGAACCGCGATCGCGTAGCCGTTCTTCTTCATGGTCCGGAGCACGCGGCAGACGTACTCCGAGATGAGGTCCGCCTTCAGCGTCCACGAGGCGTTGGTGTACCCGAGCACGATCGCGAAGTTCGGGACGTCGCTCAGCATCGCGCCCTTGTAGTTGCGCGTCTTGCCGGGATCGACGACCGCGCCGTCAACGATGATCTGGATGCCGCCCGCGACGAGCAGCTTGAGGCCGGTAGCGGTGACGACGACGTCGGCCTCGATTCGCTTGCCCGACTTCAGGAGGAGCCCGGTCTCGGTGAAGCGCTCGATGTGGTCGGTCACGATCTCCGCGCGGCCCTCGCGAAGCGCCGCGAAGAGATCGCCGTCGGGCACGAGGCAGAGGCGCTGGTCCCACGGGTTGTAGCGCGGCGTGAAGTGCTGCTCGACGTCGATGTCCTTGCCGACCTGCTTCCGGACCTGCCCGACCAGGAATTTCTTCGTGCGCTCCGGGAACGCGCGCATGACGTTGAAGGTCGCCATGGTGACGGCGACGTTCTTCCAGCGCGCGATCGCGTAGGCGGCGGGCCCGGGCAGCCGCGCCTCGAGGAACCGCGCGACCGCATCCACCGCGGGAAGCGACACGATGTACGAGGGTGACCGCTGGAGCATGGTGACCTTCGCCGCGCCCTTCGCGAGCTCCGGGACCAGCGTGACGGCAGTGGCGCCGCTGCCGATCACGACGACGCGCTTGCCCTTCGTGACCACGTCGTCCGTCCACTTCTGCGGGTGCACGATGCGGCCCTGGAAGCGCGACGCGTCGGGGAACTCCGGCGAGTAGCCCTCCTCGTAGTCGTAGTAGCCCGTGCACATCACGAGGAAGCGGCACGTGAAGCGCACGACCTCGCCGCTCTCCGGGCGGCGGACCTCGACCGACCACTCCGCGCGATCGGTGGACCACGACACGCGCTCGACGCGGTGGCCGAAGCGGATCTTCGTGTCGATGCCGCGCTCGTGGGCGGTGTCCTTCACGTACTCGCGGATCGACGCGCCGTCCGCGATCGACTGCTCGCCCTTCCAAGGCCGGAACCGGAAGCCGAGCGTGTACATGTCCGAGTCCGAGCGGATGCCCGGGTACCGGAAGAGATCCCACGTCCCGCCGATCGCGTCGCGCCCCTCGAGGATGGCGAACGTGTGGTCCGGACACTCATCCTGCAGGTGCACCGCGGCAGAGATGCCGGACAGCCCGGCGCCCACCACCAGCACGTCGAAGTGTTCGCTCATGATCCGCGTCAGCCTAGCGTAGGGCGGCTAGGATCGCCGGAACGATGTCGGCACCCACGTTCTCCAGGGTCGGTCTCTCGCGGCTCTACGGACAGCTCTCGTCCTACGTCGACCGCGGCGCGATCCCGGGTCTCGTGTCGCTCGTCGCGCGCGGCGGCGAGGTCCAGGTGGACGCGATCGGAAGTCTCGCGTCGGACGGCGTGCCGATGCAGCGCGACACGATCTTCCGCATCTCGTCGATGACGAAGCCCATCACCGCGGTGGCGGCGATGATCCTCGTCGAGGAGTGCCGCCTCCGCCTCGACGACCCCGTCGACGAGCTGCTCCCGGAGCTCGCCAACCGGCGCGTGCTCGCGCGCCTCGACGGTCCGCTCGACGAGACCGTGCCGGCGAAGCGACCGATCACCGTCCGCGATCTCCTGACGTTCCGTTCCGGGATCGGGCTCGTGATGCGACAGGTGGACGAGGTGCCCATCCTGCGCGCCCTCCGGGATGCCGGGCTCGAGCAGGGACCGCCGAACCCTGCGCGGCTCCCCGATGCCGACGCGTTCATGAAGGCGATCGGCAGCCTGCCGCTCATGTACCAGCCGGGCGAGCGCTGGATGTACCACTGGAGCGCGACCATCCTCGGCGTGCTCGTGGCCCGCGCCGCGGGCGAGCCGCTGGAGTCGTTCTTCCGCGAGCGCATCTTCGAGCCCCTCGGCATGAAGGACACCGCCTTCAGCGTGCCCGAGGCGAAGCAGGCGCGCCTCGCCACGCAGTACCAGCCGGCCCAGGGCGGCCTCGCGGTCTACGATCTGCCCGGCGGGCAGTGGAGCGCGCCGCCGCCGCACGCCTCGGGCAGCGACGGGCTCGTGTCCACCGCCGACGATCTCCTCGCCTTCAGCGAGATGCTGCTCGGCAAGGGCAAGCGGCAGGGCGTCCGCGTGCTCTCGCGCCCGAGCGTCGAGGTGATGACCACCGACCACCTGACCGCGGAGCAGCACGCGCTCGGCGGCATGTCTCCCGGGGACTTCCAGGATCTCGGCTGGGGGCTCGGCCTCGCCGTGGTCACGCGGCGGGCCAACGTCGCGATGTCGGTCGGGACGTTCGGCTGGGACGGCGGCCTCGGCACCTCGTGGTACGCGGACCCGCGGGAGGACCTCACCGGCATCCTCCTCACCCAGGTCGGGTGGACGTCGCCTGCCGGCCCGCGCGTGCGGCACGATTTCTGGACCTCGGCCTACCAGGCCATCGAGGACTGAGCCTTCACCGCGCGGCGACGACGGCCCGCCAGGCGAGCGCGCGCCACTCGCCCCGCTCGTAGATCTCGGGACGGTGGCCGCCGAGCGCCCGCGCGTAGCAGGAGCTCACCTCGGGGACGTCCGTCGACGTGAGGCCGGAGAGCACCAGGGTACCCCCGCCAGCCACGCACGCCACGAGCGGGGCCGCGAGCTGCACGAGGACCCCGCGCAGGATGTTCGCGACGACGAGATCGTGCGCCGTCGACGGCAGAGCGCGCCCGAACCGGACGCGCTCCGCGACGCCGTTCAGCGCGGCGTTCCGCGCGGCCGTGGCGAGAGCGGCGTCGTCGATCTCCACGCCGAGCGCCTCGCGGGCGCCGAGGCGCGCGGCGGCGATCGCGAGCACGCCCGTGCCACTGCCGACGTCCAGCATCGACCACGAATCCCGCCGCGGCGCGAGCGCGCCCACCGCCTCGAGACAGACCGCGGTGGTCGGATGCGAGCCGTCGCCGAACGCGTCGCTCTCCTCGAGCAGGATCGGCAAGCGCCCGGGAGGTGCGGCGAGCCCCACGGGCACGATCGCGAAGCGCGGCGGGACGTCGACGACCCGCCTCACGACCCCCGCTTCTTCGGCCGGCTCGCCCGCACGAAGCAGGAATCCTCGTGGTCGTCCACGATGCCTGTCGCCTGCATCCAGGCGTACACGATGACCGGGCCGACGAACTTGAAGCCGCGCTTCTTCAGCGCCTTC
>JAQBQL010000198.1 GCA_028287035.1 Labilithrix sp.
CCGCCCGGCGCCGGGGACGCGGGCGGCGGCGGCGTGGCCGACGGCGGCGATGCGGGCGCCGACGGCGCCACGACGTGCGAGGACCGGGTGCTCGCGTTCGACGGCACGGACGACGCGGCATCGGTGCCCGACAGCCCCGCGCTCGACCTCCCGGACGACTTCACGGTGGAGGCGTGGATCAAGCCTGGCGCGCGGGCGACGACGGACGCCGAGCAGGCCATCGTCTCCCATCACGACGGCAACGCGAGCCGCGGCTGGGCGCTCCTCGTGAAGAGCGGCCGGGTCGAGATCGTCGTCTACGGTGACACGGCCTTCGTGCCCATCGCCTTCAGCGCCGGCAACAGCGGCGCGGCGTACGTGGTGCCCGGGACGTGGGCGCACGTCGCCGGGACGCTGCAAGGGAAGACGCTGCGCATCTACTACGACGGGGTGCAGCGCGACACGCAGCAGCTCGACGCGCTGTTCGGACGCGACGGGTACGACGGAGCGATGCGGTTCGGCCGCATGGCCTCGAGCGCCGAGCATCCGTACGAGGGTCAGCTCGACGACGTGCGGCTCTCCAAGATCGCGCGCTACCTCGGCCCGACCGCGCCCATCCCGGATGAGCCGCTCGCCGTCGACGGCGACACGGTCGCGTCGTTCCATCTCGACGAGCACGCCGGCCTCGTGCTCGAGGACGGAACGCACGCGCACGACGGGGTGCTTCCCACGGACGGCACCGCGCCGGCCCGCGTGGTCACGCCGTGCATCGGCTTTCGCTGAGCGGCGGCCGGACCGCGCGGCCGCGCGCCCCGCGCTAGAGGGCGGCGCGCAGCTCGCCGACGAAGGAACGGACCGCCGCGAGGCGGGCCTCGGGCGACGCGCCCTCCTCGATGCGGCGCACGATGGCCGAACCGACGACGACGCCGTCCGACTCGGCGGCCGCGACCTGCGCCGCGGCCGGGGAGTCGATGCCGAAGCCGACCACCGTCGGGCAGCCCGTGAGCGCGCGGACGCGCTTGGCCTGCGCGCCCGCCTCGCGGAGGACGCTCGTGACGCCGGCGCCGCCGGTCACGCCCATCATGGAGACGTAGTAGACGAACGGAACGGGGTGCTCCTTCGCGACGTCCGCGATCGCCGCGACGCGCGCCTCGGCGCTGGTGGGCGCGACGAGCGGGATCACCGCGAGGCCCCGTGCGGCGGCGAGCGTGCGGAGACCGGCCGCCTCGTCGACCGGCAGATCTACGACCAGGAAGGCGTCGACGCCGGCGTCGGCCGCGAGCTCGACGACGCGCGCCTCGCTGCGCACGAACAGCGGGTTGTAGTAGCCGAAGAGCACGATCGGGGTGTCCACGCGGCTCCGTACGCCGCGCGCCACGCGGAGCGTCGCCTCGAGCCCGCCGCCCTTGGCGAGCGAGCGCTGGCTGGCGCGCGCGATCGCCGGACCGTCGGCGGTCGGATCGCTGAACGGCATCCCGAGCTCGAGGATGTCGGCGCCCGACTCGGCGCACGCCACCGCGAGCTCGATCGACTCGGCCTCGTCCGGATCCCCGCAGCAGAGGTACGTGACGAGCGCGCGGTCCTGGCCCGGTCCCTGCGCCTTCCGCCGCGCGAGCGCGTCCTCGATGCGGCCCATCAGGTGAGCCTCGCGAGAAGCGTCTCGAGATCCTTGTCGCCGCGTCCCGACAGGCAGAGCAGCAGCGTGGCCGGCCGGCCCAGCGCGGCGGCGAGCTCCGCGGCGATCGTCCCGAGCTTCGCGATGGGGTGAGCGGTCTCGAGCGCGGGAAGGATGCCCTCGGTGCGGGCCATCAGAGACACGGCGGCGAGCGCCTCCTCGTCGGTGGCGGAGAGGTACGTCGCGCGGAAGGAGTCCTTCAGGAACGAGTGCTCCGGACCGACGCCCGGATAGTCGAGGCCGGCGCTGATCGAGTGGGCCTCCTGGATCTGCCCGTCCTCGTCGCAGAGCACGTAGCTCTTCGATCCGTGCAGGACGCCGACGCGGCCGGCGGTGAGCGTCGCCGCGTGCTTGCCGCTCGCCACGCCGTGCCCCGACGCCTCGACGCCGTACAGGCGCACGGACGCGTCGCCGAGGAAGCCGCGGAACATCCCGATGGCGTTGGAGCCGCCGCCCACGCAGGCAATGGCGGCGTCGGGGAGCGCGCCCGTGCGCGCGAGCACCTGCACGCGCGACTCGACGCCGATGATGCTCTGGAAGCGCGCCACGAGCTCGGGGTAGGGATGCGGGCCGGCCGCGCTGCCGATGCAGTAGTGGGTCGAGGCGACGTTCGTGACCCAGTCACGTAGCGCCTCGTTCATCGCATCCTTCAGGGTGCGTGAGCCCGAGGTGACGGGGATGACCTTCGCGCCGAGGAGCTTCATGCGGCCCACGTTCGGCGCCTGACGCTTCACGTCCTCTTCGCCCATGTAGACCTCGCACGGGAGGCCGAAGAGCGCGCACGCGGTGGCCGTCGCCACGCCGTGCTGCCCGGCGCCGGTCTCGGCGATGATGCGCGCCTTGCCCATCTTCTTCGCGAGCAGCACCTGGCCGAGCGCGTTGTTGATCTTGTGCGCGCCCGTGTGGCAGAGGTCCTCGCGCTTCAGGAAGAGGCGCCCGATCGCCTTGCCGCCGGGATCGATCGCCGATGCGAGCCGCGTCGCTTCGGTGAGCGGCGTGGGGCGTCCGACGTAGCTCTCGAGCAGCCCGCGGAGCTCGGCTTCGAACGCGGGCGACAGCGCGATGGTCTCGACGGCGGCCGTCAGCTCGTCGAGCGCGTGGATCAGCGTCTCGGAGACGTAGCGTCCGCCGAACTCGCCGTAGTACCCGGCGCCGAGCGGGGAAGGAGATTGCTGCACGGCGGCAAGCCTACCAGAACGAGGCAGCATGGCCCGTGGGGCAGATTTCCGAGCACACCCGGAGGCGTGACCGGGTCAGTGGAACGAGGCGCCGACGAGCGCCGCAAACCCCGCCGACATGCTGGCCATCACCGCGATCGTGAGCGTCCACCGCGCCGCGACCTGCGCCGCGGTGAGCGCATGCGCCTGAGCGCGGGCAGTGCCGCGGGTGATCGTGCGGAGCCGAGGACCAGCTGCCGCGATCGCTTCGCGCGCGGCGCGTGCGGCGACCTGCGGCAGGGGGGTGTCGCTCTGGGTGTACGTGTTCGCCACGGCCATGAATCCGTGAAACCGCACGTTGCATGCCCGCCCGCGGAGGGCTCAAAGTTCGATCATGGCGAGCACCCACCAGCCGCGCATCATCGAGACCACGATCCCCGGACGCCTCGACCGCTTGCCATGGAGTGCATGGCACTGGCGCGTCGTCATCGCGCTCGGCATCACGTGGCTGCTCGACGGCCTCGAGGTCACGATCGTCGGAGCCGTCGCGAACGTGCTCGGCAGGCCCGAGACGCTGCATCTCTCCGAGGCGCAGATCGGCATGTCGGTGAGCACGTATCTCTTCGGCGCGGTGACGGGCGCGCTCGTCTTCGGCCGGCTCACCGACCGGCTGGGCCGCAAGAAGCTGTTCTTCATCACGCTCGCCGTCTACCTGACCGCGACGTTCGCGACGGCGCTGTCGACGAGCTTCGCCATGTTCGCCCTCTTCCGCCTGATCACGGGGGCGGGCATCGGCGGCGAGTACTCGGCCATCAACGCCGCGATCGACGAGCTGCTGCCGGCGCGCGTCCGTGGTCGCGCCGACCTCTGCATCAACGGCACCTACTGGCTGGGGACGGCGCTCGGCGCCGCCTCGACGCTCCTCCTGCTCGACCCGCAGTACCTGCCGGTCCGCCTCGGCTGGCGGGTGTGCTTCGCGCTCGGCGGCACCCTCGGTCTGCTCATCCTCTTCACGCGGCGCCACCTGCCCGAGAGCCCGCGCTGGCTCATGATGCACAACCGCGTCGAGGAGGCCGAGAAGGTCGTGGCGGGGATCGAGGAGGAGGTGAAGAAGACCGGCCACGACCTGCCGCCCGCCACGCACAAGTCGAAGGTGGACACGAACGCGGACACGAGCTGGGGCCGCATCGCACGCGTGATGTTCATCCTGAACCGGCGCCGCTCGATCCTGGGCTTCGCCCTGATGGTGGCGCAGGCCTTCGCGTACAACGGCGTGTTCTTCACGTATGCGCTCGTGCTCGGCAAGTTCTACGGGGTCGCCCCCGACAAGATCGGGCTCTATCTCCTGCCGTTCGCGGTCGGGAACCTGCTCGGCCCGTTCGTCCTCGGTCACCTGTTCGACCGCTTCGGTCGGCGCATCATGATCTCCGCGACGTACATCGTGACCGGCGTCCTGCTCGCGCTCGTCGGCTGGGCATTCCAGGCCAACGTCGTGACCTCGACGCAGCTCACGATCATGTGGTGCGGCGTCTTCTTCGTGGCGTCGGCCGCGGCGAGCTCCGCCTACCTCACGGTGAGCGAGCTGTTCCCCGTCGAGCTCCGCGGGATGGCGATCGCGATCTTCTATTCGATCGGGACCGGCGCGGGCGGCGTGCTCGCGCCGGCGCTCTTCGGCGCCCTGGTCGGGACGGGAAGCCGTACCGGCGTGCTGTGGGGTTACCTGCTGGGGGCCGCGCTCATGGTCGTCGCCGGCGTCATCGCCATCTTCTTCGCGCTTCCCGCCGAGGGGCGGTCGCTCGAGGAGATCGCGGACATGGACGACAATCACGGGCGCGCACGCGCCGCCGCCGCTCGCTGAGCCTTCTTGGGAGGCGCCGCGGAGATCTTCGCGGCGCTCCGGGCGGCCTTGCCGCCGCCGCCGCCCTTGGCCGCTTGCACGCGCTCGGCCCTGGCGGACTCCACCTTCGCCTCGACGACGTCGAGCGGCAGCGAGCGCTCGGTGGCCCTGAGGGACTCGAACAGCGACTGGCGGTCCACCTCGAGGAGCGCCGCCCACACGTGCCGGCAGGCCGCGGGGCCGACCAGCGAAGCCGTGCAGGTGCAGGCGGCGGCGAGCTTGCCGCCGGCCGCGCGCAGGGAGGCCCGGTGCGTGCGCTTGCCCTTCACCTCGGCCTCGATCGCGGAGGCCGACACGCTGAGCAGGTCCACGCGTTTGCGGGCGAAGTACTGGTAGCCCACCACGCACGCGGTCGGCGGGAACGACCGCGCCACCCGATCGGCGACGTTGATGCGCTTGGGGGCGGGGGGCCGGGCGCAGGCGGGGACGAGCAGCGGCGTGAGCGGGGAGTGGACGGCCTTCATGCGGCAGCGTTCAGCGAACGACGTGCCGCCGCGCGCCTCACGTGATCTCGCGCACCTGGGCCGCGTGCGGCCTGGCCCGGCCGGCCACGTCCCTGGCCTGGCCAGCACGGCAGGCCGAAGCAGGCCTGGGCGCCCCGCGTCAGGTCTCGTCGACGATCGCGCGGAGCAGCCGGCTCACCGCCGCTTCGAGCGAGCTGTCGCCGGTCTTCGTGAGGACGATCTGGACCTGCTTCTTGACGGTGCTCGGCGCGACGTTGCGGAGCTCGGGAAGCTGGGCGCGGGGCACGCCGCGGGCCGCGAGCTGCAGGACGGCCGCCTCGGCGGGCGTGAGGTCGTACTGCACCTTCCAGCGGTCGACGATGGCGGCGATGCGCTCGAGCCGCGCCCGCGTCCTCGCGCGCGTGCGGACCGCGAACAGCCCGAGCTCCTTCGTGTCCACCGGCTTCAGGAGGAACGAGACCCCGAGGTGATGGGCCTCGGCGAGGCGCCGCTCGTCGACGTTTCCCGAGACGACGAGCGCTGCCATCGAGGGGTCGCGGGTGCGTGCGTCGCTGATGAGGTCCAGGCCCGAGCCGTCGGGCAGGCCGACGTCGACGACGACGGCCGTGAACGACTGCGTCTCGAGGAAGCGCTTCGCGTCGCTGATCGTGGAGACGAGCTCGGTCCGACCGTGCTCCGAGAGCGTGCGGACGAGAATACGACCGACGAGCTCGTCGTCCTCGGCGATCAGGAACGACAGCGGTCCCTCCATGCACGGGAGGATCTCACGCGCGCCCGCGATGCGCTAGCGAACCCCGCCCGGGCCCGGATCTTTTCCGCCGCGCGCCCGCGGCGAGGCGCGGGGTGGCTCGCCGCGTCAGCCGGCCTTCGGGTACGGAAAGGAGGCGGTCGGGGCCGTGCCGATCACGTCGTCGAACCGCCCGACATCGAGCTGCAGGCGGCCGTCCGGCAGGTCGGCCAGCACGTCGGCTGGACGGGCGCCCCACAGGATGTCGTTCGCCACGTAGCGCCTGCGCGCATTCACCGGCTGGAGCGAGATGTCGTCGGTGCCGACGACGCTGACGAGGACCTCGATGTCGTCCTTCCGCCAGTCCTCGGGCGCGAGGCCGTGCAGCGGGCTCTTCTCGTCGATCGGGTGCAGGACGGTCCACGAGCGGTTCAGCGCCGGGGTCCGGTCCCGCGTCAGCACGAGATCGGTGAGCCGATAGAAGGTCATGCCCTCGTCCGTTGTCTCGGTGCGGGTGGCGGCGAGGCGGATCGTCGCCTCGAAGATGGTGCCCGCGCTGTCGTTACCGACGCGGCACATGAGCGTCGGCACGCCGTTCATCGGCGAGATGCAGAGCTTCGAGGTGAACACGATGCGTCCGCTCGACTGCGAGAACCGCGCGAACACGATCCCGGTGGCGAGCGCGGTGAGGATGACGCTCGCGACCGTCTCCGCGACCACGACGAGGTTGGCGGTGGTAGAGACGGGGTACATCGCCCCGTACCCCACGGTTCCCATCGTCTGCACGCTGAAGAAGAAGCCGTCGCGGAACGAGCCGTCGTGCGCGCCGCTGATCCCGCCGACCGCCGTGTAGACCACGCCGAAGAGCGCATTGGCGACGAGGTAGAGCAGCGCGATGAGCGTCAGCGCCGAGGCCCACCGCATGCGGAGGACGGAATGGTAGGCGTCACGCAGCGGGTGGGTCGCCGCGCCGACGACCACCACGCCGCTCTCTTGCTGGCTCCTGCGGGAGGACACGCGCCGGCAGTCTACCGCGAGACCCTGCTCGCGCGCGCGGCTCGCAACTCCTGCTCCGGGCGGCCGAGGGCGGCGGGATGCGCCTGCCGCCTCCTTCGCCGTCGTCGTCGCTGCGCGGAGCGACGCTCTCGTCGCTCACGCCGTCGCGGGCGCGCTTCATCCCGCCTGCGCCCCCGTCGCCGGCCACCCCTGCGGCGATGCCGGCGGTCGTGCTCCGGACGAGGCGCTCGTCGCGCGGCGCGGCGCGCGCGCAGGAGGCGCGGCTCATGCGGCGTTTCGGCCCTGTCTGGTGCCTCTCCGCGGCGTTCGCGCTCGGCGCCACGCTCGCGGCGCTCGCCGCCATCGTCGTCGACCGCGGCGCGATCCGCGTCGCCGCCGCGGCCTCGCTCGTCGCGGGGGTGCTCACGATCTTCGCGGCAAGCCGCGTGCCGAAAACGCGGTGAACCCGTGTCCAACCTGTCGAGTCCTTGGCGATCCGGCGCGTTGCATGGTGTCTCGCATGCCTGCCGCGTCCTCCACCTTCTCGCAGATCCGCTTCGCCCCGGTCGCCCCCGTCGAGCCCGCTGGGCCCGCCCAGCCCGCTGTCCACCCCGGGGCGGGCGCCGCGCCGCCCTTCCTCGACATGCCACGGGTCCACGGGCTCGCGCTGCTCGAGCACCTCGGTCTCGGGCGTCCTGACTTCGGCGCGATCGCTGCCCGCGAGCTCGCGCCGCGCTGCCGTCGTGGCCTGTGGGAGGTGGCGCGGAACGCCGACCCGGCGCTCCGTCAGCGCACGGCGCGGCTCCTCGCGGTGGCGGAAGTCGCGGGCGAGGGGATGGTGCTGTTCGGATGAGCGCGCTAGCGATCCGTTACGAGCTCGGCGCGCTCTCCGAGCGCTCCGCGCGCCAGCACCTCGACGGCGTCGGCGAGGGCGGGGGTCTCGGCAACCGCCGCCGCCCCGAGCCCCACCACGTAGCGCGCCACCTGCAGGATGGCGTTGGTCTCGACCGTCACGCGCACCCGGCTGTTCGAGAGCTGGTCGCACCGCATGTTCGAGAGCAGGTTGTTCTGCACCCAGCGCGACTCCGGCTCGCGCACCACGAACGAGAGCTCGGCGGCCGCACCTCCGGCGTTGAACCCCTCCACGCTCGCCCGGAGAAACTGCTCTATCGTCTCGGTTTCGGCCGGGCGAAAGGGCTCCTGTGAGTCGAGCCGCGCCGAGACGATGTTCTCGATGCGGAACCACTTCAGCTTGTCCTCGCGGTGGCACATGGCGACGAAGCGCGCGGTCCTTCCGAGCACCACCCGCTGCACGCTCGCATGCCGGGTCGACATCAGCCCGCGGCTCGCCGTGAAGTAGTGGAAGCCGAGGGGGACCTTGCGGGCCGCCGCGTCCTCGACGACGGACAGGTACTGCTCCTCCTGCTTCGAGGCGGTGGGCGGCACGACGGCGCTCGGCAGGCTCGGGTGGCCGTCCTTCATCACCACGTTGGGATCGCCCTTGGGCAGGTTCCGCAGAACGGTCTCGAGCAGGTTGTCGCGCTGCTTGCCCTGGGGAAGGCGGAGCAACAGCCGAAGGAGGTCGGGCAACTGGTCGCGCGTGAAGACGACGCCGCCGGGGAACCAGTCCTTCGGGACGCTCCAGTACACGTGCGGGTGGTCCTCCTGGCGCTCCAGGTTGAACACCCCCTCGAGCTCCTTCAGACGCTCGCGCACCGCGGCGCTCGTCATCTCGAGGCGATCGGCGAGCGCCTTCTGCGTCCACGTCCGCTGCTCGAGGAACGCCTGCACGAGCTCGATGACGGTGACGGTGCTGCTGCGCTGACCCACGCGGCGGATCCTAACGACGGAATGAAGGGCGCGCACGCCCGGAGTAAGCTGCGGGGTCGATGCTCCTCTCGCATGCGGTCCTCACGCCTCCCGACGTTCCCGCGCCCGGCAAGTGGCTGTTCTTCCTCCATGGCATCCTCGGTACCGGCGCGAACTGGCGCTCGTTCGCGAAGGAGCTCATCAAGGCGGACCCCACGTGGGGCGCGGTGCTCGTCGACCTGCGCCTCCACGGCGAGTCGCTGACCGGCTTTCCGCCTCCGCACACGCTGGCCGCGGCCGCAGCGGACGTCGCGGCCCTCGCGGCGGCGGTCGAGCAGGAGCACGGCGGGGCGATGCGCGCGATCCTGGCGCACAGCTTCGGGGGCAAGGTCGCCCTCGATCTGGCGACGCGGCGCGAGGGCGACCTCGACCACCTCTTCGTGATCGATTCGACGCCGAGCGCGCGGCCCGACCGGCGCGGGTCGGAGTCGACGCAGCACATCGTCGATCTCCTCACCACGCTGCCGGCGGAGTTCGAGAACCGCGGCGCGTTCACGGCGTACATGGAGCAGCAGGGGGTCAGCCGGCCGACCGCGATGTGGCTCGCCATGAACATCCGCGCCCTGCCCAACACGACGCGCTTCGTCTTCAAGCTCGACGTCGCGGGCATCCGCGAGCTGCTCGAGGACTACTTCCGCGTCGACGAGTGGCCGATCCTCGAGCGCCCGCCCGCCGCGAGCGCGATGCAGGCGCACCTCGTCGTCGGCGGGAAGTCAGGCGTCGTCGATGCCGCCGACCGCGCCCGGGCGGCGCTGTGCCCGAGCACGACGCTCGACATCATCGAGAAGGCCGATCACTGGGTTCACGCCGACGCGCCCGAGGAGCTCCGGGCGATCGTGCTCGGTTATCTCCTCGGCGCAGGGTCGGCGTAGCGGCAGTCAGGCCTTCGGCTCGTCGGCCGGCGGCTCCTCGTCCTCGCCCTCGCCCTCGTCTCCCTCGGCGTCCTCGTCCTCGTCTTCTTCCTCGTCGTCGTCCTTCGCGGTCGCCTCTCCGGCGGTCGGCGTGAAGACCACGCGTCCGTCGCCGTTCGAGTCGGCGAGCGCCTTCGGCAGCGCCGCGTACTCGGCGGGAACGTCACCGATGTCCTTGCCGCGCTCCAGCCCACCGAGCTCCTGCGCGACCCACACGTCGAACGGAACGAAACCGCCGACGCGCGCCACGCCGCCGTCCCACGTGAGCGAGATCACCGGGTACTCGCCGGCCTCGTCGGGCGTTCCGCAGTACAGGCACGAAGGCCGCGAGACCTCGCCGCCGAAGTACACGACGTCCTCCCCGAGCATCTCGTAGATCTCGCCGAAGGCCGCCACCGCCTCCTCGCCGAACGCCTCCTCGACGACCTCCTCGAGCGACACGCCCTCGATCTCGCCCTCCTCGTCGTCGTAGTCGATGCCGATCCAGTCCATGTCGGTGGTGAAGAGCTCCTTCATGCCGGGCGAGATCGGCTCGCCGTTCGGGAGGACCATCTTCTTCGCGAACCCTGCCGTGACGGGCTCGGGCGCGCCGAGGAGCCCGCTCGCGCCCGCGGAGGCGAGCGCCTTCTTCACGAGCTTGTTGCCACGAAGCGGGCCTGACTCTTTCTTGGATGCCATGACGCGCGACGGTGTCCGAGGTGCGCGCCGGCGTCAACGCGGCCTCACACGTCAGCGCGTGAGCCGGACCGTCACCGGCGCGTAGTGATAGTAGGGATCCGGGTCTTCCTCCTGCGCCGGGGGCGCCGCGGTGCCACGCGGAAAATGGCCCCAGCACTTGGCCTCGATCGCGCCCGCTTTCGCGAGCGCGCAGGACATCGTGCCGCCGACGACGAGCTCACGGACGCCGCTCACGCCCGCGACGAGCTGAGGGGCGGGCGGTTCGCTGGTCCCCGGGTCCGGCCCGCCCGAGTACGACGCGCCCCAGCACGACACCTCTCCGGTCTCGAGAAGGGCGCATGCATGGGCGCTGCCCAGCCTCACGTGACGGGCCGAGACGATGCCGGCGTCCGTGACGTTCGTGGCCCCGAACCGGCGGTTCACGAGGAGCGAGAACGTGTCGCCCCAGCAGGCGACCCGTCCGCCGCGGATGCCGCACGAGGCGCCGCTGCTGCTCGAGGCGATCTCCACGTAGCCGGCGAGCGGCGCCACCGCCTGCGGGATCAGGTTCGACCCGCGCGCGCCGGGCGCCGCCTCCGGCCCGACGTGCGCGCGCCCGAAGCACCACGTCGTGCCGCTGCTCGTCGCGGCGCACGTCGCGTCCCCGGTGAGCCCGAGCGACACGACCCCGCGCGGCTGCGGGAGGGTGACCGCGGTCGCGAGCTCGCGCGCCGTGTCGGCGTACGCGGTGTCGCTGCCCGTCTGGCCCTCGTCGTTGCGGCCCCAGCACGCGAGAGCCCCGCCTTCGAGGAGCGCGCACGCATGCGTCTCGCTCACCTCCACGCGGACGGCGTGCGTCACGCCGATCACCGGGACCGCACGGTCGCTGTGATCGTCGACGAGACCGGCGCCGAGCTGACCGAACTGGTTGTCACCGAAGCAGAGGACCTTGCCGCCGGCGGTCACCGCGCAGCCGCCGTCGTTGCGGATGGAGAGGGACACCGCGTCCTCGATCCCCTCGATCGCGGCCGCGGTCGACAGGGGACGGCCTTCGCTCACCTCGTTCGTGCAGTGGACCTTGCCGTTCGCGCGTACGCACGCCCGGCCCTCGGCGAGCGCGAGCTCCACGGCAGGCGGCGCGTCCTTCGCCGCGCTGTCCCGGTCGGCGGCCGGGCGGGCGCCGCCGTCGCCCACGCTCCCGACCACGATCGTCGCGGGCGCATCGGGCCCTCCGCCGTGCCCCGCGCCGCACGATGCGGTGCCGGCAAGCGCCACGAAGGCCGCCGCCGCGTACCCGATCCTGACGAGCGCGCCCCCGCTCCTCACGGGTGCTTCGCCGCGCGCAGGTCGATCGTCAGCGTTCTCGGCGCGCTCCGGTTGCCGGCCTCGTCGACCGCTGCGATGCCCAGCGTCACCACGCCGGACCGCGGGAAGGGAAAGGCGCGGGGCGAGCAGAGGCTCTCGCGCCCGATCGTGATGTGACCTTCCTGCGCCTCGAGGAGGGCGCGCGGCGCGCTCCGCGGATCGCTGACGCCGGCCTTCGAAGGCGTCCACACCTCGTACAGGAGCTTCGCCTCGGCTCGGCCGGGATCGGTCGCCCTCAGCCCGTCCACGACAACCCACGGGCCATCGACCTGGCACGCCGCGCTGCTCGGGTTCGCGTTGCGGAAGGCGACGGCGCTCCCCACCGCGTCGAGCGTCGGCGCGGTCGTGTCCGGCGCCGTCCCCGTGGTGAACCCCGCATGCACGGTGATGGGCGGCACGTGGCGCGCGTCGACCGTCGCGATCTCGTAGCGCGTGAGCGGCGCGAGCGGCGCCGTCGGCCGGAGCTCGACGACGCGGACGTCACCGCCACTCTCGATGTCCCGCGCGGTGGCGCTCACCTCGGCGCCGCCGCTCGTGCGGAGCAACAGGCGGAGCGCCTGCGCCTGCCCCGACGGCACCTCGAGCCGGACCAGCGTGTTGAGCGGAGCATCGGTGGCCCGGACCGGACCGAGCACGCTGACGTGCGGCGCCCTGCACGAGCACGCGCCGGCCTTGCGCTCGAGGGGCGCGCCGACCACGCTCGTCGCGCACGCCACCGCGAGCACCAGCCCGGCGAGCCGCGAGGCGGAGCGGAGAGAACGGCAGGACCGCATCGCCGGGAGCACGCTCCGAAGGTACACCACTAGCCGTCCCGCGTTAGAGTGCAGCGCATGCCTCGCGACGACGGAACCCAGGACGCCGCGGCCGGACCGGCGCGGCTCGAGGCGCGCGTCGCCGAGCAGCTGCGGCTGCCCATCGCCTCGGTACGCGCGGTGGTCCGCCTCCTCGGCGACGGCGCGACGGTGCCCTTCATCGCCCGCTATCGCAAGGAGCAGACCGGCGGCCTCGACGAGGTGGCGATCCGCGCCATCGAGGAGGCGCATGCGTACGTCTCGGACCTCGAGCAGCGCCGCGCTGCCGTCCTCGCGTCGATCGAGGAGCAAGGGAAGCTCACCCCCGAGCTGCGTCGTCGCCTCGAGACCTGCGCGTCGAAGTCGGAGCTCGAGGACCTCTACCTGCCGTTCAAGCCGAAGCGTCGCACGCGGGCGCTCGTCGCGCGCGAGCGTGGGCTCGAGCCGCTCGCGCGCCGCATCCTCGCGCAGCCGCCCGCCGGCGACGCGGCACGCGAGGCGCAGGCGTTCGTCGACGCGAAGAAGGACGTCCCCGACGGCGCCGCGGCCCTCGCCGGCGCGCGCGACATCGTCGCCGAGCTGGTGAGCGAGCGGGCGGACGTCCGCCAGGTGGCCCGCGAGCGCATCGACCGCGAGGGACGTCTCGAGTCCACAGCAGTGCCGGCGAAGACCAAGGTGCCCACCAAGTTCGAGGCGTACTACGCGTTCTCCGAGCGCGCGAAGGCGCTGCCGTCGCACCGGCTCCTCGCCCTCCTGCGCGGGGAGGAGGAGGGAGTCCTCCGCGTCAAGCTGCGCGTCGACGAGGACGCGCTCGCGTACGACATCGCAACGCGCGCGGGCTACCGGCGCGGCGGCCCCTTCGCCGAGCACCTCAAGGACGCGGCCATCGACGCGACGAAGCGGCTCGTGCTGCCGTCGCTCGAGACCGAGCTCCGCGGCGCGCTGAAGGAAGCCGCGGACCTCGAGGCCGCCAAGGTCTTCGCGGAGAACGTCCGCGAGCTGCTCCTCGCCGCGCCGCTCGGTCGGCGCGTCGTGCTGGGCATCGATCCCGGCCAGCGTACCGGGTGCAAGTGCGTGGTGGTCGACGACACCGGCAAGCTGCTCACGCACGCGCTCGTGCATCTGGTCGGCGGTCCGGCGGCGCTCGAGCAGGCGAAGAAGACGCTCGCGTCGCTCATCGAGCGCTTCCGTCCGTTCGCGATCGCGGTGGGCAACGGCACCCACGGCCGCGAGACCGCGGACTTCGCGCGTGAGGTCGTCGAGGCGGCGCCCGCTCGCCCCGGTGAGACGGCCCTCGTGGTGATGGTCAGCGAGTCGGGCGCGTCCGTCTACGCGGCGAGCGACGTCGCGCGCGAGGAGTTCCCGGATCTCGATCTCACGGTGCGCGGGGCCATCTCGATCGCGCGCCGCCTGCAGGACCCGCTCGCGGAGCTCGTGAAGATCGATCCGCGCGCGATCGGCGTCGGGCAGTACCAGCACGACGTCAAGCCCGCGCTCCTCGAGAAGAAGCTCGACGAGGTCATCGAGTCGGCGGTGAACGCGGTCGGCGTGGAGCTGAACACCGCCAGCGCGCCGCTCCTCGCGCGCGTCGCCGGCCTCGGGCCCTCGCTCGCGAAGAAGATCGTGGCCCACCGCGAGAAGACCGGCGCGTTCCGCTCACGCCGGGATCTCCTGAAGGTGCCGGGGCTCGGCCCGAAGGCGTTCGAGCAGGCCGCCGGGTTCGTGCGCATCCGCGGCGGCGCGAGCCCGCTCGACGCGAGCGCGGTGCATCCCGAGCGCTACGCCCTGATCGAGCGTATCGCAAAGGACGCCGGCGTACCGGTGACGGCGCTCGTCGGCGACGAGGCGCGCGCCGCGACCATCCCGTGGTCGTCGTACGTCTCGGCCGAGGTGGGTCTGCCGACGCTCGAGGACATCGCCAAGGAGCTCGCGAAGCCGGGCCGCGATCCGCGCCAGTCGTTCGAGGCGCCGGCGTTTCGCGACGACGTGCGCACCATCGAGGACGTGAAGGCCGGGATGGAGCTCGAAGGCACCGTCACGAACGTCACCGCGTTCGGCGCGTTCGTCGACCTCGGGGTCCACCAGGACGGGCTCGTCCACGTCTCACAGCTGTCGGACACCTTCGTGAAGGATCCGCACGCGGTCGTCCACGTCGGTCAGCGGCTGCGGGTCCGCGTCGTCGAGGTCGACCTGGCGCGCAAGCGCATCGCGTTGACGGCGAAGACCCGCGCGCCCGAGCGGCGTCAGACGACGTAGTCGAGGAGCTGGAGACGCACCGCGTAGTCGTCGAGCTTCAGCTTGAACTCGTCGACCAGCGTGTCGAGCTTCACGACGACGCCGCCTTCGCCCTCGCGGACGACCGTGCCGCTCACCAGGATCTCCGACGTCGGCATCACGAGGACGCCGGCCCAGTAGCTCGGATCCGCCGTGAGGTCGCTCGCCTTGCCCTCGACCTTGAGGTAGCCCTCGCTCACCTCGAGCACCCGCGCGGTCTTGCCGCCTTCGAGCTTCACGTGCGAGGCGGCCTGCGGGGTCGGCGAGACGCGGTAGTTCACGCGCCGGTTGTGATCGATGAGGTTCTCGAGGGACTCGCAGAGCGTCTTCGAGATCTCCGTCTCCTGCGCGGCGAGGATGGTGTCGCGCATCTGCTTCATGGCCTTCTGCGTGCGGATGATGTTCGCGCGCATCTCGCCGAGGAGGCGCCGGTCGCGCCGGACCTTGTCGCTCACGAGGCCGAGGAGGTTCTTGTAGAACGCGAGCCCCACGTCGGTGTTCTTGTCGAAGAACCCGAGGAGCTTGTCGACGGGGATGCTGAG
>JAQBQL010000215.1 GCA_028287035.1 Labilithrix sp.
CGGGCCCGCGCCGCTCCGCCGGCCCCGAGCGCCGTCGCACCGCGCGCGCCCGCGGGACCCGGGCCAAGGTCGACCGGAGCGCCGCCCCCGAAAAAGACCACCGGCGAGGACAAGCCGTGTGATCCGCACGATCCGATGTGTTTCCACATTCCCTGAGCGCTATAGGAGAAGGATGTCCTCGGACGTGCCTCCGTCGCCCAAGGCATCCGCATCGCTCGCGCCTGCATCCGCAAGCGCACCCGTGAGCGCGCCGAGCGCGCCGGACGTCGTGCTGCTCGGTGGACCCACCGCCGACGGCGGCGGCATCCACGTGCTCCGCGCACGGAACGAGCAGATCGAGACGGGCGAGCTCCGCGCCCTCGAGCACGGGAAGCCGATCACCGGCGAGGTGGTGACGCTGAAGCCGCGCGAGGGCAGCCCGCGCATCTGCGACGTGACCGACTCGTTCGAGACGAAGCCCGCGGGCCTCCGTGCGCTCGGCGCCGCGCCGCGCACCGGCCACAAGGGCCCCGCGAAGGTGGCGACCGATGCGTACCGCCAGGGGTGGGACGAGATCTTCGGCTCCCGGCCGAAGCCGTCCGGCCCCGCCAACTGACGACGCGCTGGCCGCGGATCGCTCGTGATCCAGCAACCCAGCGACGCGTCCCACCTCGGGCGCCGCCATCCACGAAAAGGCGCACGATCCGGCGCTCCGGGGCCGCGCCTACATCGGCGCACCCCTTGCACATGGACCGGCCGATGCCCTCCCTCCGCCTCTCGCTCGCGTCCCTCGCCTGCGTCCTCGCGACCGCCGCGTGCGCGGCGCCGGCCGACGAGCCCATTGCGGACGCGAGCGACGAGGTGAAGGTCGACACCCGGAGCCCCGCGGCGCGCGCGCAGTACGACGCCAACGTGTCGTTCGCGAACGACTACGTGGCGCGCTGCACGAAGACGAACAGCGGTCGCCCCCGCGTGCTCGTCACCGGCTTCGGCCGCTTCATGAGCATCAACGACAACGCGACGGGGCGCATCGTCGCGAAGCTCGTCCCCGGCGCGAAGTACCCCGAGACGAGCGCCCCGCCGCCCGGAACGGTCGATCCGCCCGGGCCCCAGCTCGACGTCGTGCAGTCGACCCTCGTGCTCCCGCGCAGCGGCACGGTCGACGTGTGCGCGATGATCCTCCCCGTGTACTGGGACCTCGCCTCGATCCTCATCGCCAAGGAGCTCGAGAGCTTCCAGCCCGACTTCGTGATGATGAACGGCGTCGCCGGCAACCGCCAGCCGCTCTGGATCGAGCTCGGCGCCACCAACCGCGGCAGCGCGCTCGACGACGGGTCGAACCAGCTCCGTCCCGCGGTGCGCGAGGACGAGAGCTCCGCGCCGCTGGTCCAGGGCGGGGAAGCGGCGCGCGCGAACCTGCTGTCGTGGAAGGCGGTGTTCGACGCGGCCGGCGCCCAGGTCCGCGCGCACGAGGACGACGTGGAGAAGGGCGTGCGCCTCGGCGACGTGCTCGGCGGCGTGAAGCTCGCGGGCTTCCCGCGCGGCAGCAACACGTACCTGTGCAACAACATCACGTACGTCACCGGCTACCTCATGGACCATCCGCTCCGCACGGTGCGCCTGCTCCGCGCGAGCCCGGCGCTCCCCGGCCGCGCCAATGACGTGAAGGTCCGCATGAGCAAGAGCTTCGCGAAGACGCCGCGCGTGTTCGTGCACTGGCCGTCGGAGATGGCGACGATGCACCACGCAGCGGGTGCCGACGTCATGGCGGCGATCCTCGACGCGCAGGTCTCCGCGCTCACCGGCGCTGACGCCCCGGTCCGCGGCGACAACGACGATGCCGACCCGACGCTCGCCGGCGGCGCCTTCTTCTGAGGGCCTGCGCGCTCGCTCAGCGCCGAGCGCGCTCGAGCAGCGCCACGTGAATGGCGACCGCGACCGCGATGGCGATCGCGGTCGTCGCGTGCGAGCGGCGCGTGCTCGCCCGGCGCTTCAGCTTCTCGTCACGCAGCTGCAGCCCGAGACCGGCATGCGCCATCAGCAGCACGAACGCGAGGCCGGCCGGCGCGATCGCGAGCATCCCGCCCCCGGTCGCGGCCGGTGATCCGAGCTCGGGCAGCACGAGGAGCGTGTGGCCGAACGTGAAGGCGCTGACGACGAGGCCGAGCACCACATGCCACCGGATCGGCGGCGACGAGGGCGCCGCGCGCTTGCCGAGGCGCACGCGCGCGAGGAGCGGGATCACCGCCGCCACCACGATCGCGAGCGTCGCGATCCACCCGCTCCACCAGCCCAAGGCTAAGCGCCGCTGCTGGTGCCGAGCACGTAGCCGACGAAGAAGGGCCCCATCTTCTCGATGAACTCGCTGGTCTGGCGCGTCTTGCGCATGGCCTGCACGAGGTGGGACGCCGGATGCAGATCCTTCGACATGATGCCGATGACGAACTCGTTGTCGCCGGCGTCGATGCCGTGACACGCGAGGCGGATGTCGGTCGCGAGCTCCTGCTGCCCGTACGCGATGCCGAGCGCGGCGTGCTCGCGGAGGATGTGGCTCTGGTCGATGGGCTCTAGCTTCGCGAAGCTGCCCTTGCGGCGCAGCGGGTACCAGACGTGCCAGCGCGTCCGCTCGTTCGTGGCGTTCTCGATCGGCCGGCGCAGGATCGTCCACTCGAGATCCGGCTCGTGGCCCGTCGCGTACGAGCGGCCCATCATGCCGAAGTCGTCGCGGAGCTCGACGTCGGCGAGCGGTGACTCCGAGAAGAGCGGCCGCACGTTCTGGACGAAGTGCGCCGGGTCCTCGCTCCACGTGAGGAGCCCGAGGCTGCGCGGATCCATCGTGTCGGCGTAGACGACCCCGGCGATGCGGCGCGTCTTCAGGATGCTCGTGAGCTCCGCGGCCACCGCGTCGGGCGCGCTGCGCGGGCCGCCGCTCACCGGACCGGTGCCGCGCGGCAGGCGGAACACGAGCAGCTGCATGAACAGCCGACGGTTCATCGACTGCTTCACGCCGTCCTTCTTCCCGCCGTACTCGTTGACGTCGATGGTGGGAAGACCCTTGGCGATGTCGTCGCTCATGCCTCGAAACCTAGCACGGTGGGCGCGCGCTCAGTCCGAGTCCGTCGCGGCGAGCACCGCCACCGATCCGCCCCCGCTGCGCACCGCGAGCACGCCGACGTCCCACGCGACGTCGTAGAAGAAGCCCTCGCCGTCCGCGCCGTCGCCGCGTGACGCGCCGAACACGAGGAAGCTGCAGCGGTCGGCGAGCGCGTCGATGTCACTCGCCAGCGCGGCGCCGGGGGCATCGACCAGCGCACCTAGCGACGTCCACGCGGCGCGCCGGCCGTACGCCCCGCCGAGGCCTGACGAGTACGCGCCGCCGTTCGCCGCCGCCGCGAAGAGGGCGCCCCACACCGCCTCGGACCCCGCGCGCTCGGCGCGGAGGCCCTGCGCCTTCTCGAGACACGTGAGCGGAAGCGCCCGGAGCAGCCAGCGTCCGGGCGCCGCCCCGCCGATCGGCGGCGTCAGCGTGAAGACCTTCGCCTCGGCGCGGCCGTTCGAGCCGGACGTCCACGGCTGGACCGCCTCGAGGAGGCGCTTGTCGCTCGACGCGTCGCTCGCGAGCGTGACCGTCGGGGGGCTCTGCTCGCCGGGCGGCGGCATCGTTCGCGCGCTCGCCGGGCCGGTCTCGAGCCGCGCGATCGCCTTCGAGATCGCGTTCGCGCCGTACATCGGCATGTACGTGGGCGCCTCGGCCTCCGCGGCGAGGAGCACGAGCGGCAGGTCGCCGAGCGGATGCTGGTCGTCGACGAGGCGGCGCTGGAGACCGAGGGCGGTCGGCTCTCGGTCGAGCGCGGTCCCGCGCAGCACGACCTCGTGCATCCAGCAGGCGAGCACCTCGGTGTGTCGACCCTCGGCACGGCCGATCGACGCGAGGAGGGCGTCCTTGCTCTGGCCGTGACCGAGGCGCGAGGCGAAGGCCCGGATCCGCGTGTCGCGCGGACGAGGGCGCTGCACGCTGCGCGTCCGCTCGGTGCCGAGAAGCGTGAAGAGTGCATCGATCCGCTCGACGCCGGGGCTGAGCGCGAGCACCTCCTCGACGTGATCGGCGACCGCCTCGAACGAGGCCAGCGCAGGCCCCTCGCTCGCGGCCTCGAGCGCGGCGGCCAGGGCGAGCAGGTCCGGGACGCGCGACTCGCGGCTCATCCGGTCGACCACCGCGTACGCCTGGTTCACGTCCTCCGGGGTGCGCCGACGGAGGGTTTCCACGATCGTGTCGATCTCGCTCGCCATGGCTGCCGCCACGTTGCCAAGCGAGCGCGCTTCCGTCAACGTGGGTGGCGCGCCGTGGTAGGTTCGGCCGATGGCGCTCGCTGCTCCTGCCGAGACCCGCGAACCTCGTGAAGCCCACCGCCTCGACGAGGCCGCCCTCGGCCGCTGGCTCGAGGCGAACGTGAAGGGCTGCCGCGGCGGAGCGGTCACGGTCCGGCAGTTCAAGGGCGGTCAGTCGAACCCCACGTACTGGGTCGGCGTCAGCGGCGGCGAAGGAGGCGACGTGCAGCTCGTCGTGCGCAAGAAGCCGCCGGGCACGCTCCTTCCGTCGGCGCATGCCGTCGAGCGCGAGTACCGCATCATGAGCGCGCTCGGCGCGACCGACGTTCCGGTGCCCGAAACGCTCGGCGCGAGCGAGGACGCGAGCGTCATCGGCACGCCGTTCTTCGTCATGCGCTACGTGACCGGCCGCGTCTTCTGGGATCCGGCGCTCCCGCAGGTCACGTCGCCCGAGGAGCGCGGCGCCATCCACCGCGCGTACATCGAGGCGCTCGCGAAGCTCCATTCCGTCGATCCGGCAAAGGTCGGCCTCGGCGACTACGGAAAGGTCGGCGGCTACGTCGCGCGCCAGGTCGAGCGCTGGTCGTCGCAGTACGAGGCGTCGCGCACGAGCGAGATCCCGGCGATGGAGGCGCTGCTCGCCTGGATCCGGAGGTCGGTCCCCGCGACCGACGAGACCACGCTCATCCACGGCGACTACCGCATCGACAACCTGATCGTCGCGCAAGGCGCGCCGAAGGCCCTCGCGATCATCGACTGGGAGCTCTCGACGCTCGGTCATCCGCTGAGCGACGTCGCCTACGCCTGCATGGCGTACCACATGAACATGCCGGGCCGTGGCGGGCTCGCCGGCGTCGACGTCGCCGCGCTGGGCATCCCGACCGAGCAGGAGCAGCTCGCGCGGTACTGCGCGCTGACCGGACGCGCGGGCGTCGAGGACTTCGACTTCTTCATGGCGTTCGGAATCTTCCGCCTCGCTGCGATCGCGCAGGGCGTCTACAAGCGCAGCCTCCAGGGCAACGCGAGCTCGGACAGCGCGGGACAGTACGGCGCGGCCGTCGGGATGCTCGCCGAGCTCGGGTGCAACATCGCGGGCATCGCGACCTCCAGCAGCACGAGCAAGCAGCAAGCATGAGCGACGACTTCCACGCCTTCCGTCCCGTCCCGAAGACCGGGGTCATCTTCGTCACCAGCGAGGCGACGAAGCTCGGCTTCACGTCCGCCGATCCCGAGTGGTGCAACCTCGGTCAGGGGCAGCCCGAGACCGGTGACCTGCCCGGGGCGCCGCCGCGCATCACGAACCTCACGATCCACGCCGACGACCAGGAATACGCGCCGGTGGGAGGGCTCCCCGAGCTCCGCGAGGCGGTCGCCGGTCTCTACAACCGCCTGTACCGCAAGGGCATGGCCTCGCAGTACTCGGCCGAGAACGTCTGCATCTCGGGCGGCGGCCGCGCGTCCCTCACGCGGGCGGCGGCGAGCCTCGGCAGCATCAACCTCGGCCACTTCCTCCCCGACTACACGGCGTACGAGGAGCTGCTCGACATCTTCAAGGCGTTCACGAGCATCCCGATCCTCCTCGAGGGCGACCGCGGCTACAGCTTCACCGCGGAGGATCTCAAGCGCGAGATCCAGGGGCGCGGTCTCTCGGCGCTCCTCCTGTCGAACCCCTGCAACCCGACGGGCAAGCTGGTCGCGGGCGAGGAGCTCGAGCGATGGGTGCAGGTTGCACGCGATCAGGACTGCACGCTCCTCCTCGACGAGTTCTACTCGCACTACATCTACCGCGGGCGGCCCGGCAGCCTGCCCCTCGAGAGCGCCGCGCGTTACGTGCAGGACGTCGAGAAGGACCCGGTCGTCCTGTTCGACGGCTTCACCAAGAACTGGCGCTACCCCGGCTGGCGCATCACCTGGGCGGTCGGTCCGAAGAGCATCATGGAGCGCTTCGCGAGCGCCGGGTCGTTCCTCGACGGCGGCGGCTCGAAGCCCCTGCAGCGCGCGGCGGTGCCCCTCTTCGAGGAGGACTACGTCACGAAGGAGACGCTCGCGATCAACGAGGCCTTCCGCGCCAAGCGCGATCGCATGCTGTCGCGGCTCGAGCGCATGGGCGTTCGCTTCGACCGGATCCCCGACGGCACCTTTTACGCGTGGGGCAACGTCGCGGCGCTGCCGGGATCGCTCAGCGACGGCATGAGCTTCCTTCGCGCGGCGCTGCCGAAGAAGGTCATCGTGGTCCCGGGCGAGTTCTTCGACGTGAACCCGGGCAAGCGCCGGCACGGGCGCGCCTCGCGCTTCAAGGACTACGTGCGCTTCTCCTTCGGCCCTTCGATGGAGGTCGTCGAGCGGGCGATGACGCGGCTCGAGGATCTCGTCGCGACGCAGAACGGCTGAGCCGCTCGACGCGAGGGGTGCGGCGCCTCGAAAGTCGTTCGGATCCCTGCCGGTTCGCCGCGCGTCCGGCGGGCGCGCACCCCTCGCAGTCGTTCGGATCCCTGCCGGTGCCCCGCACGAGCGGCGGGCGCGCCCCCCTCGAAGTCGTTCGGATCCCTGCCGGTTTGCGCCGGCGGCCGCGGTCGTGAGGGATCCGAACGATTTCGGCGGGGGGACCGCCTCCGGGGAACGCGGCCGTCGTGAGGGATCCGAACGATTCTGGCGGGTGGACCGCCTCCGGGGAACGCGGCCGTCGTGAGGGATCCGAACGATTCTGGCGGTGGCGGCAGACCTGCCCCACCCGCGCTGCGTGCGCACGGCCCCGCGCGCGGGAAACCGCTGGAAATTCGCTGGTCGCTTCCGGGCACGGCCTTCGCAAAATCAGAGCGCATGGACCATCGCTGGGACGAATTGTTGCAGGCCGAGCACCGCAGGCGCGTCGAGGAGGGCCGGTACGGCGGCCGCACGATCGAGAGCGACGAGGACGTCGCGCGTCGTGACCAGCTCGCGCTCGCCCGGTTGCGCGTCAACAAGAGCCCCTGGGAGATCGGCGCGTCGCACTACGACCAGCGCGACCTCTACACGCAGAACAGCCGCACCGACGACGCCGGGTACGGCCGCGGGCCGAGCAACCATCCCGACGTCGGCAGCTACGCCTACCCGCGCGCGCACGGCGCCGCCCCGAGCACGCCGCGCGAGGCCGGCGCGCCCAACGTCTACGAGCGTGAAGCCTATCCGTGGCTCAACTACGAGCGCGTCGAGCGCGGGCCGAAGGGCTGGCGCCGCTCCGACGTCGCGATCCGCGAGGACGTGTGCGAGGCGCTCACGATCGAGCCGCACCTCGACGCGACAAACATCGAGGTCGAGGTGAAGGACGAGGGCGAGGTCTGGCTCACCGGCACGGTGCGCGATCGCCACGAGAAGCGTCTCGCCGAAGCGGTCAGCGAGAAGGTGCGCGGGGTGCACGACGTGCACAACCGGCTCACCATCCACAAGAGCGACGACGACCTCGCGTTCACGACGCCGATCGTCGCCGCGTCCTGACGGGCTTCACTTCATCTTCGCGTCGCACAGGGCGACGCACATCTTGTCGTTCTGCGCGCTGCACGCGATCCGGAGGAGCCGCGTCTCCTCCGTGCTCGCGGTGCCGGCCAGCACGCGCGGCTCGAGGCGCTTGCGGGCCTCGGGGTACTTCTTCTTGAGGACGAGCTCCCGCACGACGCCGAGCTCGGGATCGGGCTGCACGTCCATGCGCGCCGCCTGCGGCAGGTCGTCGGGCCCCACCCGCGCCGCCGGAACGCCGCCGTCGAGCATCTTGATCTTGCGTCCGAGCTTCTTCGCGCACTTGTCGATGCAGGCGGGGTCGTCCTGGGCGAGGCAGATCTTCACGAGCAGCTCGGTCTCGTCCTTCGGGGCACCTGCGGCGAGCGCCGGCGTCTCGACGAGGAGCCGCGCCTTCCAGTACTCGCCCTGCCCGTAATAGATCTGCGCCTGCTCGAAGGGCGTCTTGTTGTCGAGCTCGCCCGGCGCCGCCGCGTCGATGATCGTGAGCCCGATGATCGAAGGGTCGACGGGGGGTACCTTGTCGGCGGCGGCGTCGATGACGATCACCGGCGGCGGCTCGGTGTCCGCCTTCTCCTTCCGGCAGGACGAGAGCGAGGGCAGCCCCGCGGCGACGAGCGCGACGGAGAGCAGGGGCGCGCGAGCGGACAGGCGGTCGAGGAAGGTGCGGTTCACGGTCGGCTCGCGCTCACTTCGGGGAGGTGGGCTTCGGGATCCAGAGCTCCACGTTCCGGTCCTCGACCTTGCCCCGCCCGTCGTCGGGCTGCCAGCCCGACGTGAGGTCGACCGTCCCCTTCTTGCGGGCGAGGTCGACGACCGCGTCGTCCTGGGTGGCGAGGTCGACGGCCGTGGCCCGCATCATCAGCCAGCCGTTGTCCTGGTCGAAGATCTCGACCACGCGGAACTGATGAGGAAAGTCGGCGATGGCGGCGGTCATGACCTCCCAGTAGGGGTGCGTGCCGGCGGTGAGCGCCCGCACGCGGTGCTCGTGCGAGTGGCCGACCATGCTGAACAGCACGTTCGGGTAGGGCGCGAGGAACGCGAGCCACTGCGCCTCGAGCATCGCGTCGGGCTCCTTGGTGCCGAACGTGCCGCCGTCGACGGTGAGGCTCGACGTGGCGTGGTGCGAGGCGAGGATGACGTACTTGCCCTCGGCGAGCGCCTGGTCGAGGAGCGGTTTGATGGTGCTGTCCGCGTACGACTGCTTGATGACGCCGTCGCTGCCGCCGACCTCGTGCGCGGTGTCGATGACGAGGAAGCGGAACGGCGTTCCCTCGGCGTCGAACGTGTACGTCGCGCGCCCGCTCTCCTTCTGCGCGTCGCCGAGGCCGTGGCCGTCCTTGTCGGACGCGACCTTGGCCATGAGCTCCTTGCGGTCGAGGAGCACGCGCTTCGGGTCGGGGACGATCTCGCCGCTCACGCTGGCGCCGCCCTGCCGGTAGTCGCGCGTGCCGCCGTTGGCGTACTCGCCGACCACCGTGAGCTTGGTGGCGTCGCTCACCGGGAGATTGCCCTGGACGAGCACGTCGTGATTGCCGGTGTTCCACTTCCACGGCATCGCGAGCCCCTCGGCGACGAACGGGTCCTTGCCGTCGTTGTTCGGGCCGGCGACGGGGTCGTCGACGTCGCCCGAGTCGCACTGCACGAGCGGCGAGCCGCCGAGGATCTGGAGGACCCAGTCCACCTCGTTCGACTGCGCGCTGTCCGCGCTGTCACCGCCGAGCAGCGTGAACGCAATGGGATCGCTGCGGTGCAGCGCGTTCAGCGTGCGCACCGCGGCGTTCGTCATGCGGCAGATGTCGGGGTCCTGCGGGCGCAGCGCCGCCGAGGTGATGCTCGCCGAGTCGAACGTGCCGAGGCGCGTCGGCGACTCGTCGTCCGACAGCTGGAGGTCGGCGAGGTGCGCGAACCGGAGCAGGCGCTTGGCGTTCGGCCCGGGCGGCAGGGGCATGCTGCCGTCGATGGCGCGCGCCACGTACTTGTCGCCAGGATTCGACGTGAGGTCACCGAAGCCGCGGGCCAGGTAGTCGTCGAGGCTTGCCGGCAGGAAGGCGGGATTCGGACCGTCGACATCCTTCTGGATCGCGTGCGCGGGAGCGAAGGTAGCGGAGGCCGTCGTGCTCACCGAGGCGAGCGCCGGCAGCGGCGTCGGCGCGGGCTTCACGATCTTCGCGGGCGGCGTCTCCACCGGAGGAGAGCCGTCGCCGCCCGACGATGAGCACGCGGAGGCGAGCGCCGCGAGCAGGGCCGGCATCGCGAGACCAGAAGCCAGGCGGCGAATCATGGGCCGGAGTGTACCATCGCCCCCGCCCCATGCTGTCGCGCCGCGCGTTCGTCTCCGGCCTCGCCCTCGGTACCCTGGCCCCCCTCGCCGCGACGCTCGGCGTCACGGGGTGCGCCCGCCCCACGACCCCGAGCGGACCGCGGCGCACGAAGTACGACGGCGTCGATGTGATCGAGCTGTTCACCGGCGGCGCGAGCGAGACGTCGCCCCTCGTCGTCGCCATCCACGGGATGGGCGACAAGCCCGACGCGTGGATCGACGCCTGGCAGTCGTTTCCGGGCAAGGCCCAGATCGCCCTGCCGCGCGCCTTCACGAAGTACGGGGACGGCTTCTCGTGGTTCGACCTGCGCGACGGCCAGACCGACGCGGAGCTCGGAGCCGAGGTGGCCGCCGCGGAGGAGAAGCTCTGGAAGGGCATCACCCGGCTCGCCGCCGGCCGGAAGGTGATCGTCACCGGCTTCTCGCAAGGCGGCATCCTGTCGTTCGTCATCGCCGCGCGTCATCCGGATGCGGTCAGCGAGGCCTTCCCGGTCTCCGGCTCGTGCCCGGGCGTGCTCCTCCCGAAGAACCACGCGCGCGCCGCGAAGGTGCTCGCGTTGCACGGCACCGCCGATCCCGTGCTCGCCTTCAAGTGGGGCAAGGGCGCGGTCGACGCCTTCGCCGAGCAGGGCAACGAGGCGACGCTCCGCGAGTACCCCGGCGTCGGCCACACCATCACCGCGCAGATGCGTGCCGATCTCTACGCCGAGATCCGCAAGGTCCTGCCGCCGGGCTGAGCCGCCGGCGCGTCAGGGGGCCGGTCTGGCGTAGCCCTGCACGCGGTAGACGAGACGGCCCAGCGTCTCGCGGATCATGTTCGAGGTGACCGACAGCGCGTGCGCGCGCGGAAGCCACTCGCCGAGGCGGCCGCCGTGGTCGTGGCCGCGGAAGTCGACGGCCAGCGTGTCGACGGGCATCCCCACCGCCGCGAAACACTCCTCGGCGCGCAGCATGTGGAAGGCGCTCGTCACGATCAGCACCTTGCCGTAGCCGCGCTCGGAGGCGATGGCCTTCACGTAGGTCGCGTTCTCGCGCGTGTTGCGGGCCTTCGGCTCGATGATGATGCGCGCCGCCGGGATCCCCCAGTCCTCGAGCTGCCGGGCGAGCACGAAGGCCTCGCCGTCGGCCGGGTGCCGATCATCGAGCGGGGCGCCCGAGAGGATCGCCATCTTCGCCTTGCCGTCGCGCAGCAGCCGATGCGTCACGATGAGCCGCTCGACGTTGTCGTTGTACGACGGCTGCCCGGAGCGACCCATCGCCTCCTCGTCGACGACGCCGCCCAGCAGCACGACGGCGTCGTACACGACGTCCTCGCGCATCGTGGTGCGACCCGCGCCCTCGAGCCCGCGCACGAGCGCGTTGGCGGTGGGCTGGCTCGACGCGACGACCAGCACGACGAGGCCCGCGATGCCGAGCGCGCGCTTCCGCCGGGCGAACCGCGCGGCCCTGCGGGGTCGCCACGGGACGGCGGCGGCGAGCAGCAGGAGCCCCCACGAGTAGGGGCTGAGCAGAACGTCGAGCAGCTTCGAGAGCAGGTAGAACACGAGGCCCTCACCCGCGGAAGAACGACACGGCCGCGAGCGAGAGGATGAGGAAGATCACCATCAGCACGACCGCGGCGCCCCACTCCTGCGCGGGCGTCGCCTTCGGGGGAGGCGGCCCGGCGGGCAGCTCCGCGCTGCCGTGCTCGGCGGCGAGCGCTGCATCACGGGCGACGAGCACGTCGAGCGCATCGTTGGGCTTCACGACGATGACCTCGTCCAGCGCCGGCACCTCGGCAGGCACGGCAAGCGCGGCCGGCCCTTGCGGCTGCGCGTCGCCGAGGGCGTCCGGGGGTGCAGGCACGGGGCCGGGCGGCGGCTGCGAAGCCATGCCCGGAGCGTACAAGAGGAGTGGACCGCCGCCCGTCGTAGAATCGGCCGGGCTCCCGAAATTTCCCGGTCGCCCCCGTCGACAACCACGTACGACGATGTTCGCCGCGCTCATGACCACGGCGCCCCTTCCCGCCCCCCTCCTGGATCGGAGCCTCCTCCGCGAGCAGGCCGCCGAGCTCCGGCCGCTGGTGCGGGCGGTGGTGGCATGTGTCCTCCGGGAGCGCCCCGACCACGCGGACGTCGAGGACTGCACGAGCGAAGCGCTCCGGCGCGCGCTGGAGTCGCAGAGCGAGGTGCGTGGTCCGGTGCGCCCCTGGGTGCTCGGCATCGCGCGTCACGTGGCCCTCGACACCCTGCGGGCGCGGCAGCGTCAGCGGGCCCGTCACGTGGAGGCGGTCCCGACCGCCGACGGCTCGGCCCCCGACGTGCTGGACCGGATCATCGACCCGGGCGCCGGCGCCGACGAGCAGATCGAGATCGCCGAGCGTGCGTCACGGGTCAGACGCGTCCTGATGCAGCTCCCGGAGGGTCCCCGCAACGCCCTCCAGCTCTTCCACATGGAGGGCCTCTCCTACCAGGAGGTGGCGGTACGGCTCGCGGTGCCGCTCGGGACCGTGGCGACGTGGGTGACACGCGGGCGGAAGGCGATGGCGCAAGCGCTCGAGGACGACGGAGGAAGGTCATGAAGCAGCGAACCCGAACAGCCGAGCACCTCCCCGACGAGCTCCTCTGGGCCGACGGCGGACACGCGAGCGACGTCGTCCTGACCGCCATGGCCGACGGACAGGTCGAGATCGTGCCGGACGCCGCGCTCGCGCACGTCAACGGCTGCGTCGCCTGCACGACGCACCTCGGCAACGCCGCGCTCCTCTCGCTGCACGCAGGGCGAGAGCTCGCGCTGCTCGGACCCGATCTCGGCCTGGCGCCCATCTCCGCCATCAAGGAGAGAGCGACCACGCCGGCCGCCGCGGCCGAGCCCTTCCCGCGGCTGGCGGTCGTGCTCGGCCTCGTCTTCGCGGTGCTCGGTCTCGTGCCGTCGCTCGTCGATGCTCCTCGCTCGCTCGGCGGCCTCCGCTCGTTTGCCACTCACGATGTCCCGCTCCTCGCGTCCGGTCTCCGCACGCTCGTCCAGGAGCTGCTCGGCCCGGGCAGCAAGTCCGGCGTCATCCTCATGTACGGCGCGTCCGCGCTCCTCATCCTCATGGCCGTCGCCGTCGTTCGCCTGCTCCCGAAGAAGGAAGTCTCGTGATGAAGCCCAGTCACATCCTCCGCTCTGCCCTCGTCCTCGCGCTGCTCGTTGCGTCGCCGGCCACCGCCGCCGCCAACGTCCGGAAGGAGGGCGCCTGGCCCGCGTCCGAGAAGAGGGTCGACCTCGAGTTCGAGGGCAGGCCGAGCGAGGGGCTCACGAAGCTCGCCTCCGAGGCGGGCTGGAGCCTCGTCGTATCGAAGGGCATCGAGATGGGCGAGCACGACGTCAAGATCGACGTCGACGATCAGCCCGCGGATGCCGTGCTCGAGGCGCTCTTCGCCGAGTCGGACGTCGTGGCGAAGCGCACCGGCTCGCTCATCGTCGTCACCTCGGCACGCGGCGCGGCAGCGGCCGATCCGCTCGCCCCTGGCGCCCCGCCCCCGCCGCCCGCACCGCCGGCGCCTCCCGCACCGCCCGCTCCGGGCGCGCCGCCCCCGATCCCGACGGTCCGCGGCTCGGACCGGAACGTCTTCGGCGACAGCGTCACCGTCGGAAAGGACGAGATCGTCCACACGCTCACCGTCACCGGTGGCTCGGCGACCGTGTACGGCACCGTGACCGGCGACGTCGTCGTCGCAGGCGGATCGGCGCGCATCGAGAAGGGCGCCCGCGTCGTCGGCAATGCGACGGTCTTCGGCGGCTCGCTGAAGGTCGAGAGCGGCGGACGCATCGACGGGGACGTCGGCATCGTGGGCGGATCGCTCCGCCGCGAAGAAGGCGCGATCATCGGCGGAACGGTGGACGACGACAACGCTCCGTCACACGGCCACAAGGCGAAGAACAAGCACGAGGACGACGACGCGTCGGCCGACGAGGGCCACCGCGATCACGGCGGCCGCCTTCACGAGGCCGCATCGGACTTCGGTCGATCGATGACCGGCATGTCGCTCCTCTTCGTGCTCGGCTGCGTGCTCATCGCGCTCGCCACGAAGCGCATGGACGTGCTGCGCGCCGAGGTCGCCGCGCGACCCATGAAGTCGTTCGCGATGGGCTTCGTCGCCTTCGTCGTGGCGACCGTCGGGCTCGCCGCCCTCTGCATCACCATCGTGGGCATTCCGTTCGCGGTCCTGACCGTGCTCGTCCTCTGCTTCTCGATGTACGCGAGCATCTGCAGCGTGCTCCAGACCTTCGGCGCAGCGGTGGCCGGTCACCGGACGAAGAACCCGTACGTGCACCTGCTGGTCGGCGTCGCCGCGTTCCTGCTCACGTCCGCGGTGCCGGTCGTGTCGGGGCTCGCGACGCTGGCGGTCGCCATGGTCGCGGCCGGCAGCCTCGTGACCACGCGTTTCGCGGGCTTCATCCCCCCGCGATCGGGGCGCCGATCGTCGCTCGTGTGAGCGAGTGCCTGCTGCATGAACGAAGAAAGCGCCGCCCCGAGGGACGACGCTTTCTTCACGTGATCAGGCTGTCAGGGGCTCAGTAGCCGCCGCCGCGCCCGCCGCCGCGACCACCACCAC
>JAQBQL010000230.1 GCA_028287035.1 Labilithrix sp.
GCGCCCGCTGCCGCGCCCGCGCCGGCGGCGGCTCCGGACGAGCGGGCCGCGGCGCTCGAGGAGCGCGTCCGGCTGCTCGAGGCGAAGCTCGCGGCAGCAGCACCCGCACCAGCCGCCCCCGCGCCGAGCGCCACGTCGACCGAGGGCGCGGCGACGGTGCGGGCCGACCGCGAGCCGTCGCTGAACCGCGGCGTCACCGGCCCGCTCGGCCTCGTCATCTCCGGCTACGCGCAGGCGCAGTACGACCATAGCCAGCTGTCGGAGGACCAGGTCCAGCAGGGCGGCGTCCTCCTGAACCAGGACCGCTTCTCGGTGCGCCGGGCCCGCCTGCGTGTCGAGCGCGCCTGGAAGTGGGCCGCGACGGCCATCGAGGTCGACGGCAACACGGTGCGCGGTCCGTCGTTCGGCCTTCGCCGTGCCGAGGCGTCCTTCGTGTGGCGCAATCCCGATGCCGACGCGCCACCGTACCTCCGCGTGACCGGCGGGCTCACCGAGATCCCCTTCGGCTACGAGATGACCGAGTCGAACCGGGCCCGCTTCTTCACCGAACGATCGACGGGCTCGCTCGCGCTCTTCCCCGGCGAGCCCGACGTCGGCGTCCGCATCTCGGGCGGCGTCGGGTTCCTCCGCTACTCCATCGCAGTGCAGAACGGCGAGCCCATCAACGATCGGCCGGCGCAGTACGCGGGCGACCCGGATGCCGCCAAGGACGTCGTGGGGCGGATCGGCGTGGACACGCAGCCGCGCGCCGACCTCCGCGTCGCCGGCGGCGTGTCGTTCCTGACGGGCTCCGGCTTTCATCCCGGCACCGACGCCACGAAGAACGGCGTCCTCTGGCGCGACCTGAACGAGAACGGGACGATCGACGCGGGCGAGATCACCGGTGCACCTGGCACGGCCGCCACCCCCTCGGAGAGCTTCGCGCGCTGGGCCTTCGGCGTCGACGTGCAGGCGTACCTCGAGACCCGGCTCGGTCAGACGAAGCTCTATGCCGAGGCATTCGTCGCGCAGAATGCCGACCGCGGCTTCTTCGTCGCCGATCCGGTGGCGACGGGCAGCGACATTCGCGAGCTCGGCTTCTACGCGGGGGTCCTGCAGGACGTCGGGCGGTACGCGGTCGTCGGGTTCCGCACCGATCACTACAACCCGAACGCCGACCTCTTCGACGACCGGCGCGGCAAGCTCGTGCCGGCGAGCGCCGCGGTCCACACGTATTCGCCGCTGATCGCCGCGGTGCTCCCCGATCGCCTGCGGGTCGTCTTCCAGTACGACGCCGTCGTCGACACGCTCGGCCGCAGCGCCGCCGGGGTGCCCACCGATCTCGCCAACGATCGCTTCACCATCCGCATCCAGGGGGAGCTGTGAAGACGCGGCGCCGCATCGTGGGCGCGCTCGGCTCGCTCGCGCTGCTGCTCGCGACGGCGCTCTTCGCCTGCTCCGGCGCGCCGAGCGCGAGCGGGATCGAGGAGCCGGTGCGCCTCCGCGGCGCGACCTTCGAGGAGGGCCCGTTGCCGCTCGCCGGCCTCACCACGCCCATCATCACGGCGCTCGAGGTCCCGAGCACCACGATCGAGCCGGGTCAGACCGCACGGTCCCTCGTCGGCCGCGCCAGCCCCGACGCGTTCGCGATCGGCGTGCGGTTCGCCGATCTCGGCTCCGGCTACTGGGTCTTCCCGACGGAGGGGCCCGATCCCCAGAACCACGGTGAGCTCGGGTGGACCACCGTGGCCGACTTCCCGACGGGGCTGCCGACTGGCCCTCGCACGCTCCTCGTCGCCGCCATCGACGCGAGCGGCCATGCCGGGCCGGCCCGCGAGCTGTCGCTGTGCCTCGCGCCGCCGGTGCCCGACAACGGCAACGCGTGCGATCGCACGAAGACGCCGCCCTCCGCGGTCCTCTCGCTGTCCTGGGACACCGCGGCGGATGTCGACCTCGTGGTCATCACGCCGGACGGGCGGCAGGTCGATGCCAAGCACCCGCGGACCGTCGCGCCGCCGCCGCCCGGGCCCTCGACCGGGGTCGACGCCGGGGCCGCCGCGAGCGCCGGCGCCATCGATCGCGACTCCAACCGGAGCTGCGTCATCGACAACGTCCGACGCGAGGACCTGGTCTTCCCCGTGCGCCCCGCCGCCGGCTCCTCCTATCTCGTCTACGCGAGCCTCTTCGACGCGTGCCGCACGTCGGTCGTCCACTTCGAGCTCGCGCTGTACGAGGCCACGCCCGACGAGACGGACCCGAAGCTCCAGCGGCTCGTCCGGTCGATCGACAAGCACGGAGTGCTGCTCCCTCTCGAGGCGTCGGGCGGCGCCACGCTCGGCACGTTCGTCACCGAAGTCAGCTTCTGAAGGATCATCACCATGCTCACCGAGAAATTGTTGAAGGTTGCCCTCGCGGGCAGCACGTGGGTGCTCTGGCTGCTGCTCGCGCTGTCGGTCGTGTCGTTCACGGCGATGCTCGAGCGGTGGATCTTCTTCCGCCGGCACCGGGACGACATCTCCGGGCTGCGGGCACGGCTCTCGCGCGCGCTCGTGAAGGGTGACGTGGCGGGCGCGAAGAAGGTGCTGGCGGGCAGCCCGTCGATCGAGGCGCGCGTCCTGCTGGCGGCGCTCGCGTGGGAACGCGGCGGGCCCGCGGCCGTGGCCGATGCGGTGGAGAGCGAGCTCGGGGCCGCGCGCAAGGAGCTCGATCGCGGCACGAACCTGCTCGGCACCCTCGGCACGAACGCGCCGTTCGTCGGCCTCTTCGGGACCGTGCTCGGCGTCATCGACGCGTTCCACCAGCTCTCCGCGGGAGCCGCGAAGGCCGCGATGGGCAACGTGATGGGAGGCATCGCCGAGGCGCTGGTCGCGACGGGCGTCGGCCTCTTCGTCGCGCTCCCGGCGGTCGTCGCCTACAACGTGGCGCAGAAGCGCATCGCCGGCATCGAGAGCGACACGCTCGCACTCGCCAAGCTGCTCACCGCGGCGCTCCGGTCGCCGGCCCTCGCCGACGAGGACGCGCCGCCGGCCGCAACCCTCGCGATCGCCAGCGATCCTCCTCTGGCGGGCGCGGTCGCCGCCGAGGCCGCGGAGTAGCCATGGCGCAGCTCGCAGGCCGTGGACGCGCGCCAATCGTCGGCATCAACGTCACGCCGATGGTCGACGTGGTGCTCGTGCTCCTCGTCATCATGATGGTGTCCGCCACGTACATCGTCGCGCAGAGTCTGAAGGTCGAGCTCCCGAAGACGGCGACCTCGGACGAGCAGGCGCCCTCGGTCGCAAAGGTCACCATCACGCGCGACCGCACGTTCCTGTTCGAGGACGCGGAGGTCACGGAGGAGCAGCTCGTCGCGAAGCTGCGCGCCGTCCACGCGAAGAATTCCGACACCAGCCTCGTGCTGAGCGCCGACCAGGACGTGACCCACGGGACCGTCGTGCACGTCATCGATCTCGCGAAGGTCGAGGGCATCGTGAAGTTCGCCATCCACGTCGAACGCTCGAAGCCGTAGGCCCCCGGTGCGTCGCCCCTCTCTCCTGTATGTCGTGAGCTTCGGCGTCCATGCGGCGCTGGCGATCGGCGTCCTCGCGATCGAGGGGCCGAGGATCTACGAGGACGTGAGCGTCGCGGTCTTCGAGAGCGCGAAGGCCGAGCCGGAGCGGGCGCCGCCGCCTCCGCCGCCCGAGCCGTCCGCGCCCGCTCCCGCGGCCGCCGCCGTGAAGACCCGG
>JAQBQL010000288.1 GCA_028287035.1 Labilithrix sp.
TGTTCCATATGGGGGCGGGGGCGTGCACAAGATATTGTCTTCCTCGTCAATGAATTCAGGCGGTGAAAACACCGCAATAACCTCTGGATGCGAGTCCATGAAGGCAACCTGTTTCGCCAATTTCTCAGGGTGCCAAACATCGTCAGAACTCAGCGGGGCGCGAAATTCTCCTGTCATCATCTCGCAGCATTTTCGTGCCGCCATCGACGCCCCCAGATTCACTTCGTTTCGAATGACCCGGATGCGCGGATCCTCATAGCGGGCGATGACATCCAGTGTGCGGTCAGCAGATGCATCATCGCAAATGATGAGTTCCCAGTCGGTGAAGGTCTGCGCCAGCACACTTTCAATGGTGCGCCCCACGAAGCGCTCGTGATTGTAGGCAGGGATCGTGATGCTGACGCGGGGCATCAGCGGGCGGCATGTTGAGTGATCAGTTTCGAAATCTCTGCCGCTCCTTCAGCTCCGAGTGAGCCATACAAAGGCAGGCTGAGTGTTTCAGATGCCACCGCGGTCGCCACCGGCAGAAGCTCTGGAGAGGCACCTGGAAGATGGGAGTAGCAGGCCAGTGTGCTGGTGAGCGGATGGAAATAGGCCTTCGCCAAAATCCCATGTCCGCGCAGAAATGTGAGTAGTTCATCGCGAGTTCGGCCATAGCGGTCAGCGTTCACCCGGATCACAAAATACGACAGCGCCGGCGTGGCTCCCACCGGCGTCTGGCTTGCGATGGTGACGCCTGGACACCCGGCGAGGTGGTCCTCGTAGGCAGCAATGACAGCGGCGCGCTCGACTTTCTCAAGCGCCAGCATTTCCAAATTACAGATGCCAAGTGCGGCCGTGATTTCTGGCATCATTCCATTCAAGCCAGGCTGGTTTGGCACACCATCTTCCAGCATTCCCCAGCGTCTCCAGCGCCGCAGTTTTTCGCCCACTGTCGCGTCGCGAAACGTCACGCACCCGCCTTCGCCGGTGGTCAGGAGTTTCGTGGCATTGAAGCTGAACATCGTGGCATCTCCCCATGCAGCAATGCTGGTGCCGTCCAGTTTCACTCCAAAGGCATGCGCCCCATCATAAATCACTTTCAGCCCATGCTCTTGCGCGATGTCCTCAATCTCGTTGACGTGGCAGGGGATGCCAAAGACATGCACACCAAGAATGACGCTTGTTTTGGCAGTGATGGCCTTGCGAATTTTCGATGGATCCAAGGTCAGCGTGAGCGGCTCGATGTCACAGAAAACTGGTTTCAAATGATTCACTGCAATGACATGCGTGCTGGCCGAAAAAGTGAATGGCGTGGTGATGACTTCAGAGTCCGGAGGCAGCTCCATGGCGGCCACGGCGCCATGCAAGCCCGCACCACCATTTCCAAAACCCAATACATTTGAAGTGCCCAATTCATCTGCCAGCGCAGCCTCGAACGCCTTCAATTTTGAACCGCCATTGGTAAGCCAATGAGTGTCCCAAATTCCCTTCAGTTCCTCAACAAATCTTTCGAGCGGAGGCAGCAATGAAATGGTGACGGGCCGAACGGCCGATGGCGAAGGTGACAAATGCAGTGCCGGATTCATTCCTTTTTGCCATCGCCTTTCCTCGAATTATTGACAACTGATAAAGAGTTGTTATACAAGAACATATCATAAAATTAACGTAACATGATGGATGTCAAGCCGCGGTTTTTTTAGGAATGGCGGAAGAGGTTGTCAGAACTTGCGCAGCCTAGGGCCGTCCAGTTCATGGCAAGGCAGCCGGCGGACTCAGCGCAAAATCTCCCACGTCATATCCGTAGGGACCATTATCTAAGCCGTGCTCATCAATTCCGTTGAATCCATAGAACCAAATTTTATAGGTTTGCCCTGCCAGCAGCTCGTAACTTGGAAATTTTGCGTTAAAGTGACTTCGCGGAAGGTTTGGGAGAATTTCAGGCACCAGTTCTCGAAGTGTCTCGGGGTATGAAGCAAAACGAAGGCGGTATCTTTCAAGAGCTATCGCGACTTCTTGCAAATGGAGACGTTCATAGACTTCCATAAGCGACTTGTAACGATCTTGCTCAAAACTCCAGAAGCTGGCTGGTATTGCCTCATAGGGGGAAGAATTTCTTGGAGGTTGAACGGCGAGAAACTTCGCGAACAACGGCGACTCAGCTCCTGTGAGCGAATCGATTTGTTCTTGAGTTATCTTGCTGCCAGCGATCTGGTTTCTAGTAACCCAGCCTGATGGTCCGAATTTGAATGGGCCTAATGCTCTGGGACCGACACACCAATCGTAATCTGGAGAGTCTGGCCTGATCGCATACTCGCGTGCAAAGTAAGCCCGCCTGTTTCTCAGCAACTTCCTAATTTCGTCCGCCGGGTCCAGGGAAGCCAATTCACCAGCGACGGACTTCCACTGCGCATCGCTCCACTGTCGCGCCGCCAGGCCTGTCAAGATCGTGGTCCTGCAGGCACTGAGCGTGCTTTCTTTCAGCATCCAAACAGGGAATTGATAGGACTCACCACAGAACCTAAGCTGGGCCATCAAATCTTGATGCGCCATTTCCGATTCGTGGTGGTCAAGTTGAAGCACACAATCCAAAGCGAGAGCTCTCTGAAGGTAATAGTAGCATGCAACCTCGCTTCTTTTATCCAACCACCTTGGCCAGACGCAGCAGGCTCGTTTGCCGGCTTCTCGTAAAATTTTCAGCGGAGAAGAAAATTGGCTCATGAATTCCGTCAAGGTTTCCACTGGAGACGTGGCCACGGTGGAAAAGGGTTTCAAACCTTTTGAGTATCCTGGCTGTTCATAGTCTTTGCGAGCTTGTGAAAGAGTTCTCGCCAAGTCCGGACTGCCGTCGATTGCAAATCTAACGCCCTTGACAACCTTGGTCCCCTTATACAACAAACTCCAAGGTTCCAGCAACCGTTGCTGTTCCATTGTCAAGGGCTCGAAAAAATTATCACTATCTGAGGCGAAGCAACCTAACCACTCCCCGGTGCGTGGATCTCGCGTGTGAAAACATTGTAACCCTGGATGCATCGCTGCATTCTCGTCGTCCGCGACTATAGGAACCGGCAGTTCGGAAGAATTCAGCGTT
>JAQBQL010000252.1 GCA_028287035.1 Labilithrix sp.
CGCTCAGCGCCGCGGTCGCCCGGCGACGGCGCCGCCGCGGCTAGGTCACTCGCAGACGGCGTGCTCCGCTTCGACGACGTCGCAGGCGGGCACGTCGAACGCGACGTCGACCGAGCTGCCGTTCGGGAAGGTGACCTGCATGACGCCCGTGGCGCGCTCGGCGGAGAGCGCGGAGAGCGTGACGGGGTTCACGGCGGCGGCCGCGCGGCCGGAGGCCTCGACGTGGTCGTTGACGCTCTCCCCCGAGGGGCAGCTGCTGGCGAGCCGCGCGAACTTCACCTCTTCATCGGCGCCCGAGAAGGCGCCCGGCGCGGTGCCCTGGAGGCGGTAGGCCTGTACGATGGTCAGCCCGGGGCGGAGCCTCTCGGTCGTGATCTGCTCGCAGAGGTCGGGCTGGTCGGCCAGCACGATGCTGATGGTGCCGTCCTTCTCCTGGTGCACGACGCCGCTGGCCACGACGAAGGGCTTGCCGGCGAGCGTGCTCGAGGCGCCCTGGTTGCCGGAGCTCGAGCTCGTGCTCGTGCTGCCGCCGGGGGCGCCGGTGCTGCTGCTGCCGGAGGAGCACGCGAGGGCGGAGACCACGAGGGCCGAGAGCGAGGCGAGGAGGAGCTTCATGCCTCCGTCTGTCACGAGGCCGCCCCTTCCGTCACGCGAAGGAGGACGCGATCTCAAGTGCTTGCGTTGCGATCGGGTTTGGATATAGTGCGCAGCGCTCCTGCCGGAGTAGCTCAGTTGGTTTAGAGCGGGCGTTTCATACGCGCTAGGTCGGGGGTTCAAATCCCTCCTCCGGCACTGAATTGGTGGCCTTTGGTGAGTCGTCTCGGACCCGGGCCCAGAACCGTCGCGTGGCGCGGAGCGCGGCGGCTTCAGAGTCGCAAATCGCGTCTCTTCCGATTGCAGCACTGAATTCCGCGATCGACCTGGCCGTGTGTACTGGAGCGGGATCCAGGCCGAAAACGGTGATGAGAGGCGCGGGGGCGCTTGCTCGCCGCGGTCACCGGTCGCCGTCGGGGATCACCACACCATGTCCAAGGACCATCGCGCATCGTTCGTTCGTTCGTCGCTCGTCGCGCTCGCCTGCCTGGGGGCCGGTTGCTCCTCGGGCTCCGAGGAAGAGGCGGTCAGGCCGAAGCTCGAGATCGTGAACCAGACGGCGAGCGCGCTGTCCGCGGCGTCCATCACCGCCGTCACCGGTACCTACAGCGGCACGTGCAGCGGACGCGACCCCCTCGAGACCGAGGGATGGGTCGTCGACCTCGTCACACCGGCGTCCTCGAGCCTGACGGTGCGCAAGAACGACCCTGACTGTCGCCTGACGGTCAGGAACATCCTGACCGCCGACAGTACCTTCTCCGGCACTCCCGCGATCACGCTGGACACGGTCGACGCGTACAAGAGCACTTCGTCCGCCTTCGCGATCGGTGCGGGCCCCCTTGGGTTCTACGGCAACGCGAAGATCAGCGCGCTCACCTACCTCGAGGACTTCACGATCACGCTGCTCGTCTCCGACGACGCGCAGGCGACCGCGCCCGGCACGCCGCCCGCCGCAGGGTTCGCGACCGAGGCCGGCTCGGTCAGCGCCTCCGCGGTCCCCGCGCCCGCGTACACCGTGGGCTTCGGCGGAATGACCGTGACGAAGGACGCGGAGAACGTCGTCCAGTCCGCAGCCGGCTTTGCCCAGCTCACCGTGGGCGCCGTCGCCGGTGAAGACTACGCGGTCAGCCTCGACGACCTGACCGGGGCAACGTTTGCGGCGGTCGACGCGGCGTACGCAGCCGCAGCAAGCAAGGGCACGCTCGCGAGCCTCGCTGTTGCTGGCCGGATCCCCGCGGCGTCCTTCGGCCTCGAGGCCGCGGACCTCGACACCGCGACCTACCGCACGATCATCCTTCGCCACACGGTGTCGGACGTCTCCTCGTACCAGTACTTCGTGGTTCTCTTCGAGTGACCTCTTGAAAGACCGCTACGCGAGAAGGAGGAGAGCTCGATGACGACATCGCCGCCGCGCCGTCTCCTCTCTCTCGCGTCGCTGCTCGTTCTCGGAGCGGGATGTGCCGTCGCCGGCGATGACGACGTGCCGGCACGGCTCGAGGTGCTCGGTTCGAGCTCCTCCGCGCTCGGAGCCGCGGCGGTCACCGCCATCGCCGGCACGTACGGGCCGGGCTGCGACGGCCGGAGCGTCGACGGCACCGATCCCTGGACCGTCACGGTCGCCGGCACGCCTGGCCCGGACGAGCTGCGCGTCCGCCGGAACGACGCGAGCTGCGTATTGACCCTGCGCGCGCTGACCGCGGACGGCGCGGTCTACGGGGCCGCGCCGGCCCTCGCGCTCGACACGACCTACGCGAGGGACGGGGGCTCCGCGGCGTTCGCCGGAGACGACGGATCCGTCGCGTTCCTTGGCAATGCGAAGATCAGCACGCGTAGCTTCGCCGGCGACTTCACGATCAGCCTCCTTCTGTCGGATGCTCCGCGCGCGTCGGACGCCGGGCCGAAGCTCGCGGTACGGGGCGCCCCCGATCTGCTGACCACCGCCACGTACGCGGTGCTCGCGGGGTCGGCGGCGACGAACAGCGGCACGGACACGATCGTCGACGGCGATCTCGGCGTCTCGCCGGGAATCGCCGTGACGGGCTTGCCGGCGGGACAGCCCACGGGCGCGACCCGTCTCGGGGAAGACGAGGCCGCGATACGAGCGCAGGCCGACCTGGTGACGGTCCATGCCGACCTCGCCGGAAGGGAATGCCCTCCCGAGAACACGCTGACCGGTCAGGACCTCGCCGGGCTGGTGCTCGCTCCCGGCGTGTACTGCTTCGCGGCCGCCGCGGCGCTCGGTCCCGGCACCCTGACGCTCGACGCGCACGATGATCCCGGCGCGTACTGGGTATTCCAGGTCGGAAGCGCCCTGAACGTCGCGGCGAGCACGGTCAGCGTCATCAACGGGGGCACCCCGTGCAACGTGTTCTGGGAAGTCGGGAGCTCGGCGACATTGCTCGAGGACGCGGCATTCGCCGGGAACATCGTCGCCCTCACGAGCATCACGCTGAACACGAACGCGACCCTCTCGCCGGGCCGCGCCCTCGCGCGGGAAGGCGCGGTGACGATGTCGACGGCGCACCTATCGAAGGCCGCCTGTCCCTGACGACGCGCAAGGACGGGAAAGCGGCGCATTCCGTGCGCTCCGCGAAGCGCGCTACGCGGGATGCGCGGGATGGGCGGTGCGATCTGCCCCGCCGCATTCGCACGGACGGGACATCTCCCCTCGCCCCCCACGGGGCGATACCGGCATATCGTTCTCGATCAACTTGCACCTGAATCGAGGCCCCGGATGAAACATCGATTTCTTGTCGCTCTCGGCGCTCTCGCCCTGGGCACTCTCTCCTCCCAGCACGCCGAAGCGCAGACCGCGCCCGGTGAGATGAAGGGATACGCCGCCAGCGTCTTCAACCCGTCGGAGCGCGGCAGCGACTGGTTTGCCAACGAGTCCAACGACTATCGCGGCAAGTTCCGCCTCGCCGTCGGCGTGGTCGGCGATTACAGCTATCGCGGGCTCATCGGCGCCTACAATCGCGATGGCACCGTGCGGGCCTCGGTGCTCCGCAACCAGATGCTCCTCCACACCGGCGGAAGCCTCGTCATCGCCGATCGCCTGCGCCTCTCGCTGAGCGTGCCGATCCAGCTGTATGCCGACGGCCACGCGTTCACCGCGCAGGACGACGGGCTCGTCTACAAGGGACCGCTGCACGAGCAGAGCGTCGGCGACATCCGCGCCTCGGCCGATATCCGGGTGCTCGGCGAGTATGGCGACGCCTTCAACGCCGCGATCGGCGCCTCCGTCTTCATCCCGCTCGGCCAGCGCGAGTCCTTCACCGGCGACGACGTCACGCGCTTCGCTCCCCACTTGAACCTCGCCGGCGACATCGGCAATTTCGCGTGGTCGGCACGCGGCGGCTACGAGCTGCGCCCGCTTCGCGTCAATTACATCGATACGCGTCTCGGCAGCACCGTCACCTTCGGCGGCGCGGTCGGTGTCCGGTTCCTCGACAAGAAGATCCTCGTTGGCCCCGAGATCTATGGCCAGACCATCGTCTCCAACGCCGATGGCCTGAATAGCCACGACACGCCCATCGAGGCGCTGCTCGGCGCCCACTTCAACGTGGCGAACGGCTTCCGGATCAACGCCGGTGCCGGCACGTTCCTCGATCATGGATATGGCGCTGCCTCGGGCCGCGCGCTGCTCGGACTCGAGTGGTTCCCCGATGCCGACAAGCCGGATCGCGACAAGGACGGCGTCCCCGACGAGACGGACGCCTGCCCGGACGTCTTCGGCGTGCCCACCGGTGACCCGCGGACCAACGGCTGCCCGCCTCCCCCGCCGGACCGCGACGGCGACGGCGTGCCCGACCCGGTCGACGCCTGCGTCGATGTCCCGGGCGTGGCCACCAACGATCCGAAGACCAACGGCTGCCCGCCCGACCGCGACGGTGACGGCGTCTACGACACCGTCGATGCCTGCATCGACGTGCCCGGCGTCAAGACCGACGACCCGAAGACCAACGGCTGCCCGCCCGACCGCGACGGCGACGGCGTCTACGACAAGGACGACGCGTGCCCCGACGTGAAGGGTCTCAAGACGGACGACCCGAAGACCAACGGCTGCCCCGACACCGATCGGGACAAGGACGGGATCCTCAACGACGACGACGCATGCCCCGATGCGGCCGGTCCGAAGTCCTCCGACCCGAAGATCAACGGCTGCCCGCGCGTGTTCATCAAGAACGCGCAGATCCAGATCCTCGAGCAGCCGAAGTTCGACTTCAACAAGTCGACCATCAAGCCGGACAGCGATTCGCTCCTCACCGAGGTCGCGAAGGTGATGACCGATCACCCGGAGATCAAGCACGTGCGCGTGGAAGGCCACACCGACAGCGTCGGCGCGGCTGACTACAACAAGAAGCTCTCGCAGCAGCGCGCTGACGCGGTCGTCAAGTGGCTGACCGCCCATGGCGTCGCCGCCGACCGGCTCGCCGCACAGGGCATCGGGAAGGAGCGGCCCCTCGTCGCGAACGACACCGAGGCGAACCGCGCGCTCAACCGCCGCGTGGAATTCCACATCGAGGACCAGGAGACGACCACCAAGGAGGTCGTGAAGACCCCCGAGGGCAAGACCCTCCAGGTCGCCCCCAAGGACGCGCAGCCGAAGGGCACCCAGCCCAAGGACGCGCAGCCGGCGCCGAAGCCCTGAGGCACTGACCGACCGCGAGGTCCGAGAGAACGGGCGGTCTGCGCAAGCGGGCCGCCCGTTCTCTCGTTCCGGGGTGTGGTCCCGGCCCGCGGCGGTGATGGTAGGATGCGCGCCGTGACGTCTCCCACAACGCCTCGCCCTCGCATCCTCACCGGTGACACGCCCTCGGGACGCCTGCACATCGGGCACTGGGTCGGCTCGCTCGAGAACCGCGTTCGCCTCCAGGACGCGTACGACTGCTTCTTCCTGCTCGCGAACATGCACGCGTACACGACGCGGGCCGACCGGGCGGACGACATCCGGCGCGACACCCTCGACATCGCCAAGGACTGGCTCGCGGCGGGGATCGATCCCGAGCGCTCCACCCTGGTCCTGCAGACCGAGATCCCCGCCATCGCGGAGCTCACCTGGTACTTCGCGATGCTCACGCCGTTCAACCGCGTGATGCGAAACCCCACCCTGAAGACCGAGATCGATCAGAAGGACCTCGGGGATCACTACAGCTTCGGCTTCCCGCTCTACGCGGTCGGCCAGTGCGCCGACATCCTCGCGTTCCGCGCCGAGCTCGTGCCCGTCGGCGAGGACCAGATCGCGCACATCGAGATGTGCCGCGAGGTCGCGCGCCGCTTCAACTGGACCTATGGCGGCGTGGACCCGCAGACCAAGGACGAGGAGCACGTCGCGGCGGGCGGCCTCTTCCCGATCCCGAGCGCGCTCGTGGGCCGCGTGGGTCGCCTCACCGGGACCGACGGCAAGAACAAGATGTCGAAGAGCCTCGGCAACGCCATCCTGCTCACCGACACGGCGAAGGACATCAAGAAGAAGATGGGCGGCCTCTTCACCGGTCGTCAGACGATGAGCGAGCCCGGCGACGTCAACAACGCCCTCTTCCAGTACGTGCGCGCCTTCATCAAGGACCCGGCCCGCGTCGCCGAGCTCGAGGACCGGTACTCGCGCGGCGACAACATCGGTGATGGCCACGTGAAGGCGGAGGTCGCGACGGCGATCGACGAGCTGCTCGGCCCGATGCGCGAGCGACGCGCCGCGCTGGAAGGCGCCGCCGGCGACGCACGCGTCCTCGAGATCCTGCACGCGCACACCGTGAAGGCGAACGCCGTCGCCGAGGAGACGCTGGCGCGGGCGAAGGACGCGATGAAGCTCGATTTCGGCAAGCGCTCGCTGGCGTTCTGACCGGCGAAGCGCGCTCTCGTCAGCGCGGCAGGAAGAATTGCCCGCCGTCGAAGACGAGCTCTTCACCTTGCAGGCCGCCCCACACGAAGATGCCGTGGTCGACCGGAAAGACGAGCGAGGTATATCCAGGCACGGGCTGTCCGACGGTCGACATCGGCGCCCACGCGTCGCCCGCGGGGTCGTAGATCCCGCTGCCCGTGGCCCCCCACACGAGCATCCGCCCATCCGTGAACACGGCTCGTCCGTCGCTCGATGCGTTGTCGGGTATCGGCCTCCACGAGTCGGTCGTCGGGCGGTACGCGCGGCCGTTTCCTCCACAATTCGCGCTCCCGTCGCCGCAGCCCGCGCCCGACCAGATGATCATCTCGCTGCCGGTCCATACGGCGGAATGATGATGGCGTGGAGAAGGGGCGCCGGCCGCGGACATGGGCAGCCAGCGGGCACTCGCCACGTCGTAAATGGCGCCGTCGCCGCGGGAGGTCCCGTCATCGCCACCCCACACGATCATCTGCGTGCCGGTCCAGATCGCCGTGTGGCCTTCACGGGGAGCCGGCGCGCCGGCGGACGGAAGGACCGTCCATTGCCTGGATGCGGGATCGTAACTGGCGCCATCGCCCTGCGCCGACACGGGGAACGCACGCGGCAGATTCCATCCGCCGAAGACGATCATCCGATCGCCCGTCCACACGGCGGTGTGGTCGCTCCGCGGGGTTATCGGCGCGGACGCGTCGAGTGGCTCCCACGCGTCCGTGGCGGGATCGTAGACGCCTCCTGATTGGCAGGGAGCTTCGAGCCGTCCACAGCCCTCACCGCCCCAGATCAGCATCCGCGTCCCGGTCCAGACGACGGAATGGAGGAATCGCGCAGCGGGCGCGCCCACGGCCGAGAGCGGCGTCCAGACGTAGCTCACGGAATCGTACGCGGCCCCTACGCCGCAAAGTCCGCTCGCATTGGCGGCACCGTCCGCGCACGTGGCGCTCGTTCCCCAGAGGAGAATCTTCGCTCCGGCCGCCACCGCTCCGGGCGGAAGCGACTGGTCCGGCGTGGCGGTGGTGGGCGCGGTCAGCTTCCACGACCCGATCGGAGCGAGCGCAGGTTGCGTGATCGTTTCATGATCACCGCAGGGGGTGACGTGAACGAATGCCGTCACGCAGAAGACGAGGAGCTTGTTCAAGGGCGGTAAGTGTCAGTGTGGCAGGAGAAACTTCCCGCCGTCGTAGAAGGTCTCTTCGTCGATGGCGCCGCCCCAGACGAGGACGCCGTGGTCCACCGGGAGGACCCGCGCACCACCTCGCAGTCGAGGCTGTCCCTCGGTGGCCATCGGTACCCATGCGTCAGCGTCAGGGTCATAAATGCCCCCACCGGCAGGATCGAATCCTCCCCAGACGAGCATCCGCCCGTCGACGAATGCGGCGCGCCCGGGACAAGGGTATTTCCGTAGCGGTCTCCACGTGTCGGTCGCTGGCCGGTAGGCGCCGCCGCCGGCCTCGCAGTTCGTGCTGCCGTCCCCACACCCAAATCCCGCCCACACGATCATCTCGCTGCCGGTCCATACCGCGGTGTGATCATGGCGCGGAGTAGGAGCTCCGTCCCGGGCCATCGGCAGCCAGCGCGAAGTGGCAACGTCATAGATTGCCCCGTCGCCGTGCGACGTCCCGTCATCGCCGCCCCACACGATCATCTGCGTACCGGTCCAGACGGCCGTGTGGCCCACGCGCGGCGAGGGCGCGCCCGTGGATGGCAACATCGTCCACTGCTTGGATGAAGGATCGTAGCTCGCGCCGTCGCCGTGGACCCCCGACTGGGAGCTCCGCGGCAGCGTCCAGCCACCAAACACGATCATCCGATCCCCCGCCCATATGGCCGTGTGCTCGCCGCGGGGTTTTATCGGGGCTGGCGCCTCGAGCGGCTCCCAGACGTCCCGGCTGGGATCGTAGAGTCCCCCGTTCGAGCACGGTGCGAGGATCCGTCCACACCCCTCGCCCCCCCAGACGATCATGCGCGTCCCTGTCCAGACCGCGGAATGAAGCTCGCGCGCGGCGGGCGCCCCTGCAGACGCCATCGTTGACCAGTGGTTGCGCGCCGGATCGTACGCGGCCCCGACCGAGCAAAAGCCGGTAGCGTTTCTCGTTTCATCGGCGCAGTCGCCCGTCATTCCCCAGAGAAGAACGGACGTTCCTGTCCAGACGCCGGCCTGCGGCACGGAAGGTTCGGGAACGGCGCTCGTGCTCGTCAACGTCCACGATCCCACCCGCGCAATCGGTGCCGGCTTGCTCGTATCGTTGCCACCGCACCCGCTCAGCGCGAGACACCCTGCAATGCAGACGGCGGCAATCTGCTCGAGCGGGAATCGAAGGAGCTCCATCGCTCCACCGGATCAGCGGGCCTTCCGGTCGTCAACCCTCGGCGGGAGAAGAGAGGCGGATATTCCGATACAGCGGCACTGACGAGCGGGTCAGTCGACGCGGCGTCCGTCCCGCGGATCCTCGGCCTGGCGCTCGTAGCGATACGTGAACACCAGGCGGCGAAAGCCTGGGCCGACCACGCGCGCCGCCGGCAGCGGCGGAGGGGGAAGCCCCGTCTCCATCACGGTGGTCACGTCCCACGCGGGCGCGCGGTGCGATCCCGGCCCAACCGGGAGATCCGTGTACGCGACGAGGAGCGCCTCGTGCACGCCGGGCTCGGCGAGCGGCGTCGTGCGCGCGTTCTCCAGGAACCGCAGCTCGACGGGCGCCGGATGCAGGCTCGAGAACGCGAGACCGGCCGGACCCACGCGCGCGAGCCGCGTGGTCACCGCGAAGCCGTGCTCGTACGAGGCTCCGATCGGATAGAGCCGCACCTCGGACCGCCCGTCAGCGCGCAACGACGCGAGCACGCGGTTCGCCGCGTCTCCGAACGTCCGGTCCGCGGGCGTCGCGTCGGCCGCGTCCTCGCGCACCAGAAACGGCGGCGACGGCGGCCAGAACACGTACGGCATCCGCCCCGCATTCACGACGCGCGGCGCATGCACGCACGCGGTCGCGGTGACGAGGGCCATGGCACCGACGGCCGCACCGCTGACGAGGGATCGGAGGGTCATCGGGGCGGGCCGCGCGGCGAAACCCGCGCGACCGCCGCTTCATTCCCTCAGGCTTCGCACTCGCTCGGCATGCTGCGGAGCGCGTCGCCCGACTTCGGCGTGAAGAGCAGCTCGTAGGGCGCGCTCGGCTCGGGCGTCACCGCATACGTCGTCTTGGCAGCGCCGACGGTGACGGTCACGTCGGCCGCGCCGTTCGCCTTGGCGGTGACGGTGTACGTGGCGGCCTTGTTGCTCCACGTGGCCTTGCCGGCATCACTGACGGTGAGCGTGGAGAACGTCGCCTTGCCTGCGCCTGCGAACGTGAGCTTCGACATGTTGCCGTAGACGCCGGGGGCCGGGCCGAACACCGTCGTCCCCGGGAGCGCGGCGGCGAGACCCGCGAGCGAAGGCTTGCCGTTGCTGCCGATCGTGGTGAGCCGGCCGTCGACGCTCGCGAGCGCGAGGTTTCCCTTCAGCGCGTCGCGGACCGGCTGGGCCCATACGCTCGTGGCGATGACCGTCCGGAACTGGCCACACGTGCTGACCGCCGCCTGGAGATCCGCGGCGATGTCGTAGAGCATCGTGCCGTCGTCGCACACCTCGCCGCGGTTACGCAGCTTCGCGTGGTCGACCGCCGCCTTGTACTTCGTGAACGCCGCGTTGTAGGCCGCGCTCGAGCAGCTCGCCTTTGCCGCCGTCACCGCCGCGTCGTCGGACGCGAGGTCCTCCGCGCCAGGATCGGCGTCGGTCGGCGCCGCGCACGCGAGGAGGTTCGTGGCCACCAGACCGAGCACACCGACCAGGGAGAGCGAGAGCTTCATGATGCTCACCCTCCCAGCAAGAGATACGCCGTAATACTACATGCACCGACAAGAGCGCCAATCGAACGATTGCGCGCACTTGCGAGTGCCGAGACCGCCGACCCCGGTGGAAACGTGAACCATACCTGGACGACCGGACCCTCATGGCAAAACGCAGCGGACCCGCGCTCGGCCGCCCGCGACCGCGACGGGTCGCCTAGATTTCGGGCGTGTCGACCTTCTCGACCACCGCGCGTCTCATGCTGCGGCCCTTCCGCACCTACGCGGCGCTCGCGCGCGCGGATGACGAGCACGGCCGGCCGACCGTGGTGGTCGGGATGGCGCGCCTCGCGTTCGTGACCGGCGCGTTCGTGGCGCTCACCGCGACCGGACGGCTCGCTCCCTTCGAGCTCGTCTCGGGGATGATCTCGTTCGCGTACGTGCCGGTGCTCCACTTCCTGTCGGTGGCGGCCGCCACCCGCCTCGCCGACCGGCGCATCGATCCACGGCGGGCCTATGCCCTCTACGCGGAGGGCTACGGTCCGTGGTTCCTGCTGATGCTCGGGATCGTCGGCGGCTCGCTCTTCGTACACCAGCCGGCGCGCCTCCTCTCACGCGGCAGCAGCCTCCTCATGCTCGCGACGTTCGCGTGGAGCGGGACGCTCACGTTCGCGTGCTTCCGCGCGGGCCTCGGGATGACGCGCCGACGCGCCGCGCTCGCCCTCGTCGTGCACTATCTCGTCGTCACGGCGCTGGTCCTCGCGTTCTTCCTCCTGGCCGGGCAGCTCCTGCCCATCCTTCCTCGATGAGCGCCGGCAAGCTCTCGCTCTCGCCCGCGTTCCTCGTGGCCAGCGCCTGCGTGGTGGCCGGGGCGATCGGCGGATACGTGTGTGACGTCGCGCCGGCGCGGCCCGTCGTGCACCGCGCCGGGTACCGGGTGCTCGAGGGCGACTTCCACGCGCACACCGCGTGGAGCGACGGATCCCTCTCGCCGCTCGGCGTCGTGCGCCAGGCGAACCGGCGCGGCCTCGACGTGATCGCGATCACCGAGCACAACACGGTGTGGCCGTCGCGGTTCGCGCAGGCGTATGCGCCTGCCGATCAGCCGCTCGTGCTCACCGGGCAGGAGGTGACGACCGCTCGCTTCCACGTCATCGCGATCGGGATCGAGCACACCGTCTCGCCCGACCAGCCGCTCGATGACGTCATCGACGCGATCCACGCGCAGCACGGCGTCGCCATCATCGCGCATCCCGTCCCTCTCTACTGGCCGCACATCCTCGCCTCGCGGGAACGGTTCGACGCCGCGGAGGTCGTGCACCCCATCGCGTTCTCGGAGACGAGCGGCGCGTGGAGCTACGCGGAGATGGTCCGCTTCTCGCGCGAGGCGAAGGGCCCGCTCGGCGCCATCGGCTCCTCCGATTACCACTGGATGAGCGTGCTCGGGCTGTGCCGTACGCTGGTGTTCGTCACCGAGCCGGTCACGCAGGCGAGCGTCGTGGAGGCGATTCGCGCGCATCGCACCGTGACCGTCGGTCCGGATGGCACGGCCTACGGGGACGCGGCCTCCATCGCGGCGCTCGAACGCGAGCCCATCGCGCCCCGCGCGCCCGACTACGAGTACCGCGGCTCGGGCGTCGCCGACCGCGTGCTGCGCGCGATCGGCTGGATGGGGCTCCTCGGGGTCGTGCTCCTCCGCGCGCGGCGCAAGGCCTAGCGGCGCGTCACTTGATGATCGGATTCGCGGCGACGAAGGGCGCGCGGATGTGGAGCGTCTGCCGGCCGAGCGCCAGGAGCGCCGCGGGGATCGGCTCGAAGGGTCCGGCGCGGCGGATGGCGTCGGCGCAGTTGCGGTCGAACTCGTCGATGCCGCTCGGACGCCGCGGCGGCCAGCTGACCGATACCGTGCCATCACGCGCGATCGTGAAGTCGAGAATGACCGTCCCCTGTTTCAGCTCGAGGAGCGCGCTCTTGGGGAACGCGTTGCGCCACAGCGGATCGATGCGGGCGTGGATCTTCCGGAAGTAGGGCACGAGCTGCGGATCGTCGGTGAAGAAGTCGAACACCTCGCCGTCGCCATTACCGAGGACGTGCGAGGCCGAGCCGCGCGCGTCGCTGCCGCCCGCCCCGGGATCGGGAGCAGGCCCTGGCGAGCCGCCGACGCCGGCCCCCGCGAAGCCGCCGGCGTAGCTCGCGTGCACCGAGGACTGCACGAGGGCAGCGACCTCCTGATCGCTGTCGACGGTGTCCTTCGGCCGGCCCTGGTACGCGGCGGTGATCGACGGCGGCCCCTCGGCCACCGCGGGACGGCCGAGCGCGATGCGCGCGGCGGCCACGTGATCGGCCCCTGGCGCTCCGTTCCTCACGCCCTGTCCGGGGCTTGCGAGGAGCTGGCCGGGGCGCGGACCACCGGCGATCGCGCCTGCTGCCTCCGCGTCGTCCGTCTCGCGCGTCCCGGCGCGCCCGCCGGTCACCGACGCGGGGCGCGGCACGACGAGGGATCCGCGGCTCGGGTCGCGGGCCGCGGAGGGACGACGCTCCTGGTGCTCGCCCGCCCCGCTCGCGAGGAACGTGAGCTCCATGGGATGGGTCGTGGAGCGCCGGTCGTCGCGCGTCTGGCGCTGCTCGGCATTGCGGAGCCGCTGCTCCTGCTCGCGATCGAGGCGGCTCAGCAGATCCGGGCTGAGGCTCAGGTCCTCGGCGCGGGCCGCCAGGTTCGTCGCCTTCACGCTCGTCGCCTCGCCGCCCTGACCGCGGGCGCCGGTGTCGACGCGCGCGACGGTCGCGCCGCCATGCGCGACCGGCACGATGCCCTCGACCGCCACCTCGTGCTCGGCGAGCAAGGTCCCCTCGTCGAAGGTCGGCAGCTCCGCCGGATAGGCCGCGGAGGGCGCTGCCGTCCGCGTGTCGAGCACGTGAGCGTCCCGGGACTGCGAGAAGTGATACGCGACGAGCCCTGCGACCGAGAGCAGGCCGAGGTGCGCGAACACCGACGCGATGAGCGACCAGCCAGCCTTCGTGGGCGCGAAGGAGCGCGGGCGCGGGCGTCTGGAGGAGGAGGGTCGTGCCACGGGCGAACGACTTCGAGCGTAGGCCGCCGGCCCGGCTTTCGCCACGCGAGGGCGCGAGCGCCTCGATGTAGTCAGACGGCCTTCACGCCGTGAAGCGCCGCCGGAACGCGCGCTCGGCGTTCACGCTCGTCGCCTCGCAGAGCGCCTCGAACGCGATGCCGCGCAGCTCGGCCACACGCCGCGCGGTGTGCACGACGTACGAGGGCTCGTTGGGACGGCCGCGCTTCGGGATGGGCGCGAGGTAGGGGCTGTCGGTCTCCACCAGGATGCGCTCGAGCGGCGCCCAGGCGGCGACCTCCTGGATCGCCACCGACGACTTGAAGGTGACGATCCCCGAGAACGATAGATCGAACCCGAGGTCGAGCGCGCGCGCCGCGAAAGCTTTGTCCTCGCTGAAGCAGTGGATGACGCCGCCGACGTCGCGCGCGCCCTCCTGCTCGAGGATGTCGAGCGTGTCGGCCGCCGCCTCGCGCGTGTGGATGACGATGGGCTTGCCGAGCTTCCGCGCCAGGCCGACCAGGCGCGCAAAGGCGGCGCGCTGAACGTCGCGCGGCGAGTGATCGTAGTGGTAGTCGAGCCCGATCTCGCCGACCGCGACGACCTCGTCGGCGAGGGCGAGCGCGGCGAGCTCCTCGTAGGCCGCGTCGGTCAGGGTGAGCGCGTCGTGCGGGTGCACGCCGATGGCGGCGGCCGCGCGGTCGTTCACCCGCCGCGCGAGCGCGACCGCGGCGCGCGCCGGGGCGAGGTCGGCACCGACGCCGATGACGACGAAGCCATGGACGCCCGCCTCTTTGGCGCGGGCGAGCACCTCGTCGGGACCTTGCGGGAAGTACTGCGGATCGAGGTGGCAATGCGTGTCGACGAGCACGGTGGCGGGAGCTTACCCTGCCGTCGTGGGAATGCTCGACGAAGAGGCCTTCCGGGCGCTGCTCGATGCGCGGGGCGTGCTCCTTCCCGGCGCCCTGTCGCCGCCCGAGCGCGACCTCGGGTATGCGGTGTTCGCGCAGCGTCCCGACGCGTGGCTCCACGGCGAGCACCTCAAGCGTCAGGCCGCGCAGTTCTTCGGCGTGAAGCTCGGCTTCACCGTCGACAAGCATCTCGAGGGCGAGGCCCCGCTCGTCGACGCTGCGCGGGTCGTGATCAGCGGCGAGGGCGCGGCCGGCACGCGCCTCTGCATCGGCCGGCCGGCGACCGCTGCCGACGTCGCCGAGGCCGAGAGCGCCGAGCGGCGCATGGGGACGTACGGCCTCGCGCTGCTCGCCGGGCGCTGCCGCATGATCTGGCTCGTCGAGACCGAATCGCCCGACGACCGCGCCGCGCTCGTGCTCGCGGCGGTGCTCGCCAGCGTGCTGCTCGGTCCGATCCTCGGCCCGGGCGGCGACGAGCTCCTGGGCGTGCGAAGCGCCCGGCTCAAGCTCGAAGGCCGCGCGAGCCCGTACCGCTGAGCGCCGTCACTCGTCCATCGACGCGCAGTGCTCGTCGTAGACGTGGCCCGAGACGGTCCCTTCGGCGAAGGTCGCGCTAAAGTCGTAGGCGGCCCACGCCGGCGGCGTCGCCGGGTCGACCTGGAGGTTCGTGATCTCGACCGCGGTTGCCTTCGACACCGAGGCGGGCGACGAGAAGCCGAGGTCGCCCTTGAAGTCGAGGAACGTGGCAGCAACCCCGTCCGCGGCCTTCGTCGCCTTGCCGCCGGCGGCGTTGCGCGGGACGTTCGCGACGATCATCGTGTAGTCCGGCGTCGGCGAGCTCTCCTCCGGGCACTTCGGGTCGCCGCCGAGGTGAGCCTCGGTGTGGAGGAACGTCGCGCCGCCGTCGCCCAGCTCGGTGCCAAACTGCGCGCGCGAGAGCATGCGGGTCTGACCGTTGAGGCTCACGACGAGCGACAGCGTCTTGCAGGCGCCGGTGCAGCCCGTCGCGGCGTCGCCCGCGCCGGTGTCGGCCACGGCGGCGTCCTCGCCGGCGTCGGCGACGCTGCTGTCGCGCGCATCGCCGGCGTCGGGCGTGACGACGACCCCGCCGCCGCCACTGTCGGTCGAGGAGCAGGCAACGAAGGCGGCAAGAGAGGTGACGGCCGCGACGGCGGCAAAGGTACGGAAGCGCATCATGACGCCACGTTAGCACCGGCCGCCGCCGGCGCCCGCGGCGTTGCCCTTCGCCACACGAGGGTGAGCATCACGCTGCGCGCCGCCCAGTCGAGCGTCGACCCGAGCCACACGCCAGGCAGCCCGAGGCCGAGCGTGATCGCGAAGAGCCAGGTCGCCGAGAGCCTCACTACGATGGCGCCGACGACGCTCACGCCGAGGGCCTCGCGCGTGCGCCCCGCCCCGCGCACCGACTGCGCCAGCACGATGGACACGGCCATGAACGGCTGCGCGATCGTGAGGACGGGGATCGTGGCGCGCCCGATCGCGACGACGTCGGGCTGCGCGGAGAAGAGCGGAAGGACCACGCCGCGCAGCGCGAGCGCCGCGACCCCGAAGATCGTGAGGAGGACCAGCGCGTCACGCGCGGCGATCCGCGCCGCCCGCTGCGCCTCGTCGGGACGCTCGGCCCCGAGCTTCTGCGCGACGAGCGCGGCGGCGGCGATGCCGAAGCCGTCGGCGGACAGAAAGCAGATCGACTCGATGCTGATGAGGGACTGGTTCGCGGCCATCGACGCGTCGCCGAGGCGCCCGATGACCACCACGTAGCCGAGGTAGCCGAGGTGATAGAGCACCCGCTCGAGGAAGGCCGGCATCGCGATGCGGGCGAGCTGACGCGCCTCCTGCCGCGAGGTGAGATCGCGGGGCCCGGGCTCGCCGCGCTTCCGCAGCGACACCGCGCGGTTCGTGCCGAGCAGCGCCAGGGTCGCGGCGAGCGCCTCCAGCGCGAACGTCACCGCGGTGCTGATGCCCGCCCCGTGCGCACCGAGCCGCGGGATGAGCACGTAGTTGAGCGCGACGTGGAGCACGTTGGCGAACACGCCGATGACGAGCGGGGTCCGGGTGTCGCCGCCCGCCTGCAGGGTGGCGACGTTGATCATCGAGAGGAACACGAGGGGCGACGCCGCGATCGTCACGCCGAGGTACCCGCGGGCCTCAGCGATCGCCGCCGGCGACGCCTGCGAGGCGATGCGCGGCAGCAGATGCAGGACGAGCGGCGTCGCGAGGGCCAGCACCGTCCCCATCGCGAGCGCCGCGACCACCGACAGGCGCGCGACCCGGCGCGCTGCCTCGGGCCGCCCCGCGCCGACGTGCCGTCCGACGCGCGCGATGGTCCCCACCTCGAAGGCCGCGAAGACGCTCCAGATCGACCACTCGATGGCCCCGCCGAGCTGCATCGCCGCGAGCGACGCCTCGCCATGGCGACCGAGCATGATGCGGTCGACCACGAACACGCTCGTCTGGAGCAGGGAGTGGAGGATCGCCGGGAACGCCAGGCGGCGCACCTCGGCGGTCAGCGCCGTCCGGGTCACGACGCCGTCAGTTGACGATGAGATCGCTGTAGCGCTTGCGGACGAGCATGCTGGCCATGTCGGCGGCGCAGCTGTCGCAGTACGCGAACCGCGAGGACAGCTGCGCGAGCACCTCGCGCACCTCCTTGCGCCGGTTGTCGTCGAGGCCGGAGCCCTCGTCGCGCACGAGCACGACGATGTCACGCGCCTGCTTGGCGATCTCGATCCGCTTGTCGGCGAAGATGGCGTCGCGCAGCTTGCGGAGGAAATTCGGGAAGACGATCTTCCCCTCCACCTTCTGCCCGGGATGGTCGATGGCCCACGCGGCGATGGCGCTGATCATCGTCTTCCGCGCCTCCTGCGCGTCGCCCTTCACGTCGATGAGGCGCTCCACCTCGCGCATCATCTGCTCGTCGGGCTCCTGGTACTCGCCGGTGTGACGGTTGCGGATCCGTTCCTTCTTCGTCCACACGCTCACGTGCTGGACGTAGCGCTCGAACAGGTCGTCGTACTGCGCGTCGGCCACGAGCCCGCTCGAGGCGTACAGCTCCTGCTCCCAGACGCCGAGCAGGCGCGAGAACAGCGCCTCGCGGAACAGCTTCACGTCGTGGTACCCGCCGGCCTGCGTGTCCTGCTGCAGCCACTCGAACTCGCTCTTGCGCGCGCAGAGCTGCTCGAGCTCGTCGAGCACCGCGAGCGGCGAGAGGCAGCGGTACGTCTGGGACTGCGCGGCATCGAGCATGGTGACGCGCATCTCGCGCGGGCTCGCGCCGATGCGCCCCTCGTAGATCGGGTACGAGTCGCTCTCCTCGAACACCTCGCGCACGCTCGCCCGCAGCACCTTCTGCGCGTCGGGCTCGAGGCGCTCGGGCGCGCGGCCCGTCGCGTAGAGGTCCATCTTCTCGATGGCGGTCAGGCCGGAGAGCGCGTTCGAGAGCGCGCGCGCGTACTTGTCCGTGTTGGGCTTCCGCATGCGCGTCAGCACCGCGAACTGCGCGGCCATCGTCGTCGCGTGGGGCGCGACGTGCCGCCGGATGTGCGGGACCACATGCGTGTCGTAGATGCGCTGCTCGTGCAGGTAGCTGCGGAGGTACGGGGTGCGGATCAGCTCGAGCCGCCCGCGGAAGCTCGCGAACTCGGGGTGCTCGCGGAAGGCGTCGAGATGGAGCTCGTTGGCGCTGCCGGTCATGACGCAGTTCAGCTGGACGTTCTGCTGCGTGAGCGCGACCTCGCCCGTCTCGACGGAGAGCTGCAGGTACTTGAACGCGTCGAGCGGGCGCTTCAGGAGATCGCTGAACTCGAGGACGCCGCCGGCGGCGTCGATGAGCTCGCCCTTCGCCTCGTAGAGGGTGATGGCCTGGAGCGACGCGGGCAGCGACTGGAGCGATCGATCCATCGTGACCTGCCGCTCGGCGGCATCGACGCTCATCTGCGGACCGATCGTCACGGCGCCCACGCGGTAGCGCTGCGAGACGAAGTAGCGCTCCACCTGCACGTGCTTCAGCACCTCGGTGTAGCTGCCGTTGTAGCTCGCGAGGAGCGCCTCGAAGATCTGCTGGCTCTTGTGCGAGAGCGCGCCGCGCAGGATCCACTCGCCGAAGTGCTCGGAGGGCGGTCCCTCCTTGTCCTTCACGAGCCGCTCGAGGAGCTTCTGGCGCTCGTCGACGGGGATGAGGAAGAGCGGATGGTCGCGGACCTCGACGAGGAGCTTGGCGTCGATCTGGTCGTCCGCGAGGTGCGCGTAGGTGCCGACCTGGGACGTTGCCTCCTTCGACCCGAAGCCGAGGCTGCCGCGCACCGTCTTGCTCGACGGAAAGACCCAGTTGAACCGGTAGAGCATCCCCTCGTCGCGCAGCGAGTACTGCTCGAGGCCGCGCATGATGCAGGCGACGATCGTGCTCTTCGCCGAGCCGTTGGGCCCGTGCAGCAGGACGAGGCGGTTCGGCCGCCCCTCGCGCACGAAGTTCGAGATGGACCGATAGATCTCCTCCTGGACCTGCTCCTGACCGATCAGCGCGTGGGCCGCCTCGAGCGGATCCCACATCAGGTCGAAGAGGTTCCAGCGCGTGAACTTGCCCCAGGGCTGCTCGACGGTCGTCGTGCCGTAGTGGTCGAAGCAGTCACGCAGGTAGCGGCTCGCGTCGCGCGCGAAGCGGATCGGATCGGTCGCGAACAGATCGAGGTATTCGGAGAAGGCGAGGACGCGGCGTCCCTTCTGGAACCGCTTCTCGACGCTCTCGGCGATCGCGCCGATCTCGGCAGCGACACTCGGTTTGTCGGGCATGCCTCAGAGGGTAGGACAAAATGCAAACGAGGCGGAGCGTCATCGCTCCACCTCGTTCGCCCGCGCTAGCGGGTCACTGCACCTTGACGGTGACTTCCGCGTTCTTGCACTGGTCGCCGTTGCAGACGTAGACCTTGACCTTCGCGTCGCCCGCCGGAACGCCGGTGACCTTCGCGGAGCCGTCGCTGAGCGTCCACTTGTCCTTCGCGAGCGTGGTGCCGCCGGACGTGGCCTTCCACGGGGCTTCCTTGTTGATGTGCCAAGGACCGTTGCCCTTGACCTCGATCGTGCCCTTGCCTGCCGTCGCCGTGAACTCGGTATCCGCGCGAGCATCCGTCGCCGCAGAGAGCGCAACGCACGCCGCAGCCATCGCAACGAAAGAGCCCAGAGCCTTCGAGATCCGCATCATTCACTCTCCTTTTGCCCGGCGATGTTGCGCCGGGGGCCGTCGTTCGTAAGGGTCACTCTCCCCGAGGGGAGCGGTCAAGGGTGTTGAAGTGGCAAGCCGCGCCTGACGAAAGGGCCCCGACGGTCTCAGCCGGAGTGGTGCGTGTTCGACGAGCGCGCTGCCGATAGCTTCATCCCTCGGAAAACTTTTTTCGTCGTTCCGCGAGACCGTCAGCGAACGTAGAGCTCGAGGAAGGGCTCGACGTCCGGAGCCGGGGCTCCGCTGGTCCGTAACGCAAACGTCGTTCCGGCGTGCCCCGAGGCACCGGCGACGCTCTCGGCGACGACCGCGATCCCGTGGTCGGCAGGGTCGTGCTTGGTCCAATCACGAACGATCTCCCTGACATCGAGGCGCACGAGGGCCGGGCCGCCGGGCTCGACGCGCGTCGCCGGCGCGCGCCCCTCGACCTGCCGCGGGAGCTGACCGAAGGAGGTGGATCGCGAATCCCATCCCTGGACGATCCGGGTCGCGTGTAGGGAGATCGGGGTCGGATCGTCGTCGACGTCGAGGTCGCGATGGAGGACGAGATACGCCTCCACGACGTTCGCGTCGGCGGGGAGGGTCACCGCGAAGCGGAGCAGGAGCGCCGACGCGCCGCCGCCGAGGACGAAGCTCGGCGGCAGCGCTCCGCCCGACGCGCCGGCGCCGCGCCGGACGTACGCGAGGTCGACCGGGCGCACGACGAGGCGACGCGCGGCGTCGACGGCCGGTCTCACGTTGGGGCGGTCGGGCTGGCAGCGGCCCGCGACGCACGACGCTGGCCCGGCACACTCGCTCGTCGCGAGGCACATGCGCGGGCGCGGCGCGCAGCCAGCCGCCGCGGTGCCGGCGAGCGCGAGCGCCAGCGCGACAAAGGAGGCGCTCGACCTCTTCACGTGCGCGAGCCTAGCATGCTCGCGATGACCGCTTCGCCTACCGCAGCGCCCCTCCTGCGGGTGAAGGACCTCGTCACCACGTTCCGCACCGACCAGGGGACACTGCGCGCGGTGGACGAGGTGTCGTTCGACGTCGCGGAGGGCGCGACCCTCGGCATCGTCGGCGAGAGCGGTTGCGGCAAGAGCGTCACGGCCCTCAGCATCCTCCGCCTCATCCCCTACCCGCAAGGAAGGGTCGAGAGCGGCCGCATCGAGCTGCGCGGCAAGGACCTCCTCGCGCTCACCGAGCGGCAGATGCAGGAGGTCCGCGGCAACGAGATCTCGATGATCTTCCAGGAGCCGATGACGAGCCTGAACCCCGTCTACGCGGTGGGCGCGCAGATCGTCGAGGCCATCCGGCTCCACCAGAAGAAGTCGCGGCGGGAGGCGCGGGAGCGCGCGATCGAGATGCTGCGCCTCGTCGGCATCCCCTCGCCCGAGACCAACGTCGACGCGTACCCACACCAGCTCTCGGGCGGCATGCGGCAGCGCGTGATGATCGCGATGGCGCTCGCGTGCGAGCCGAGCCTCCTCATCGCAGACGAGCCGACGACCGCCCTCGACGTCACGATCCAGGCGCAGATCCTCGATCTGCTCGCCACGCTGAAGCAGCAGCTCGGGATGGGCGTCGTGCTCATCACGCACGATCTCGGCGTGGTGGCCGAGGTCTGCTCGGACGTCGCGGTCATGTACGCGGGGCGCATCGTCGAGATCACCCGCGTCGACCGGCTCTTCTCGCATCCGCGTCATCCGTACACGCGCGGGCTCCTCCGCAGCCTGCCCACGTTCGACAAGGCCGCGCTCGCCGAGCCGGGCACGGCGGAGCGCGACAGTCTGCTCGCGCACGAGGCGCCCGCGAGCATCGACGCGCGCTCGGGACGGCCCCGGCGGCCGCGCCTGCCGACCATCGAGGGGCTCGTCCCCGACCTCCATCACCTGCCCCCCGGCTGCCGGTTCGCCGACCGGTGCCCGATGGTCATCCCGGCCTGCCGCGAGGCGGAGCCGGCGCTCGCGCCCATCGAGGCCGAGGGGAACGACCCGGGCCATCTGGCGCGCTGCATCCGCGCAAACGAGGTGTGACGGGCGCCCTCCGATCGGCTACCACGCTAGGGTGAGCGGGATGGCGGAGAACGCGGAGAGTAAGGCGAGCGGCGCGGCCGTCGCGCGCGTCCCCGACTCCGATGCGCCCCCGGGCCGCGGCGGCCCCGGTGAGGAGGGCGCTCGCCCGCGGACGCTCCTCGCCACCGAGCACCTCGGCAAGTATTTCCCGGTCGGCGGCGGCTTCTTCTCGCGCAGCCAGAAGGTGCTGCGCGCGGTCGACGGCGTGTCGCTCCGGGTGCGCCGCGGCGAGACGCTCGGCCTCGTCGGCGAGAGCGGCTGCGGCAAGAGCACGCTCGGCCGGCTCGTGCTCCGCCTCGTCGAGCCGACCTTCGGGCGCGTCGTCTACGACGGCAAGGACATCGTTCCGCTCTCGGCACGCGAGCTCCGGCCGCTCCGCCGGAAGATGCAGATCATCTTCCAGGACCCGTACTCGAGCCTCAACCCGCGGATGACGGTGCGGGACATCGTCGGCGAGGCCATCCAGATCCACGGGCTCGCGAAGACGAAGGGTGACGAGGAGGCGATGGTCGCGAGCCTCCTCCGCAAGGTCGGGCTGCGACCCGAGGTGATGGGCCGCTATCCGCACGAGTTCTCGGGCGGCCAGCGGCAGCGCATCGGCATCGCGCGGGCCCTCGCCGTGCAGCCCGAGTTCATCGTCTGCGACGAGCCGATCAGCGCGCTCGACGTCTCGATCCAGGCGCAGATCGTGAACCTGCTCATGGACCTGCAGGACGAGCTCGGCGTCGCGTTCCTCTTCATCTCCCACGATCTCCGGGTCGTCCGTCACATCAGCCACCGCGTCGCGGTCATGTACCTCGGCAAGATCGTGGAGCAGGCGACCACCGAGCAGCTCTATGCGGCGCCGCTCCACCCGTACACGCGCGCCCTTCTGGGCGCGGTGCCCACGCCCGACCCCGAGAAGAAGCGCCTCCGCATCGTGGTGCCGGGCGACGCGCCGTCGCCCATCGATCCGCCGCCCGGCTGCCCGTTTCATCCGCGGTGCGCGCGCGCCGTGAAGGGCACGTGCGACAAGGAGCTGCCGCCGCTCGCGGAGCTCGCGCCGGGCACCGGGCACAAGGTCGCCTGCTGGAACCCGCACGTCGACTGAGCCATGCCGCCCCGCCCTGCCCCTACGACCATCGGTCGCTACGAGGTCGAGCGCATGCTCGGCCAGGGCGGGATGGGTGCGGTCTGGCTCGCGCGTGACACCGTGCTCGGCCGGCGCGTCGCCATCAAGGTGCTGCGGGACGATCTCGCGCTTCCGCCGGTCGTGCGCGACGAGCTCGTCGTCCGCATGCGCCACGAGGCGCAGGCCGCGGCCGCGGTGAGCCACCCGAACATCGTCACCCTCCACGACATGGGCGAGGACGACGGCGTCGGTCTCTTCCTCGTCTTCGAGTACGTGCCGGGCCCGCGCAGCGACGGTCCCGAGTCGCTCCGCGATCGCCTGCGTGACGGCCCGCTCCCGCTGCCCGAGGTGGCGAAGCTCGCGCGCGAGCTCGGATCGGCGCTCACGTTCGCGCATGCCGCGGGCGTGGTCCATCGCGACATCAAGCCGGAGAACGTCCTCTTCTCGCGCACGGGATGGAAGATCGCGGACTTCGGCATCGCGCGCATTCCCGAGTCGACGATCACGCGCGTCAACACCGTGCTCGGCACGCCCGCGTACACCTCGCCCGAGGCGCTCGCGAAGGGCGACTTCGGCGCGGCGTCCGACCAGTTCGCCTTCGCGGCGACGCTCTACGAGGCGGCGACCGGCATCCGTGCGTTCGGCGGAAGCGACCCCATCACCACCGCCGGCAAGGTATCGAGCGAGGCGCCGCCCCCGCTCGATGCGGGGCTCGGGTCCGCGGCGGCGGTGCGGGCGCTCGGCGCCGCGCTGTCGAAGGGCGTCGCGAAGGAGGTCGAGGGACGCTTCGCCTCCTGCGTCGATCTCGGCGAGGCGGTGGCGCGCGCGATCGAGCGGCCCGCCGACGCGAGCGACAGCGTCATCGACCTCGGCCTGCTCGGCGCGACGAGCAGCGAGCGCATCGAGATCGGCGAGCGAACGCCCCTGAGCTCCCGCGTGCCGCTCGAGCGGCGCAAAGGGCCGACGAGCTCGCTCACGCCGTACGGCGCGGTGCGGCCGTCCGAGACCCCGCGCCCCTCGATCATCATCCGCAAGCAGACGCACCGCTGGCAGAACCTGATGGCGGGGATGGCGCTCGTCGTCATCCTCGTGCTCGTGGTGCTCGGCAAGAAGAAGCGCGAGCGCGAGATCGCCGCGCAGGATCCGGAGCCCACGGCGGCGGCGATCGACGCCGGGAGCGCCGCCGCAGCCCCTCGCCCGCTCGTCACGATCCCGGCGCCGCGCCGCGTTCCGGCGCG
>JAQBQL010000256.1 GCA_028287035.1 Labilithrix sp.
GCGCTGGTGACGCGCGTCAGCCGCGACTCGGCCCCGAAGCGCAGCAGCCCCGCGAGGCCGACCGCCCCGAGGATGGGCACGACCCCGAGCATCACGCCCGCGGAGCGCACGCCGAGGAGCAGGCCGATCAGGGCGAGGCCCGCCCCGCCGAGCTGCCAGCGCTGGGTGCGGCCCCAGAGCAGCAGCACGAAGCCCGCGAGGGCCAGCGTCGACGCGCTCTGCGCCACGCCCCCGCCGAACATCTGCCGGGCGTTCATGAAGACCAGCGGGATGGTCGCGTAGGTGATGCCGACGTAGGCGGCGAGGCGGCGGTCGCCCGCGCCCCGCGCCGCCGCCATGAGGGCGCACGCCGAGGCGAACGCGAGCAGGGCGGTCGGCAGCCGGCCCCAGAGCTCGGAGACGCCCCCGAGGCGGAACCCGAGGGCCACCGCGGCGACCTGCCCGGGCGGCCGGTCGAGGGCGACGGTGCGGCCGGCGATGAGCTCGCGCGCGAGGTCGGCGACGTGGATCTCCGCCGGCTGCCAGATGCCGAAGCGCTGCAGGCCGAAGAGAAGGACGAGCACCGCTGCGGTGATCGACACGAGGTAGGCGACCCAGCGGTCGCTGGAGGTGTTCTTCATGGGTCCTCGGAGGGTCGAAATCGCGCGCACACTAGATCAGCCCCGACGGCGAACACAACCGCCGCCGGGCCGCCCGCGCGCCCTACCTTCCCCAGAGAGCCCCCGGCGGAACCCTCAGCACTCGATGATGTTCACCGCGAGGCCGCCGCGCGCGGTCTCCTTGTACTTCGTGCTCATGTCTGCGCCCGTCTGCCGCATCGTCGCGATGACCTTGTCGAGCGACACCTTGTGCTTGCCGTCGCCGGCCATCGCGAGGCGCGCGGCGTTGATCGCCTTCACGCTCCCCATGGCGTTGCGCTCGATGCACGGCACCTGCACGAGCCCGCCGATGGGGTCGCACGTGAGGCCGAGGTTGTGCTCCATCCCGATCTCGGCGGCGTTCTCCACCTGGGCGGGCGTGCCGCCCATCACCTCGGCGAGCGCGGCGGCCGCCATGCTGCACGCGACCCCGACCTCGCCCTGGCAGCCGACCTCCGCCCCCGAGATCGACGCGTTCATCTTGTAGAGCATCCCGATCGCGCCGGCCGCGAGGAGGAAGCGGACCGCGCTGTCCTCGTCGGCGCCGGTCACCCAGCGCTCGTGGTACATGAGCACCGCGGGGATGATGCCGGCGGCGCCGTTGGTCGGGGCCGTGACGACGCGCCCGCCCGCGGCGTTCTCCTCGTTGACGGCGAGCGCCCACAGGTTGACCCAGTCCATCGCGCTCAGCGGATCGGCCGGGTTCGGGTCGGCGCGGAGGAGGCGATGCAGGCCGGCCGCCCGGCGCTTGACCTTGAGGCCACCAGGCAGGATGCCCTCGCGCTCGCAGCCGCGGCGGACGCACGCGCGCATCGTGCTCACGAGCTTCAGGACGCCGGCGCGCACCTCGGCCTCGGGGCGGAGGACCTTCTCGTTCTCGAGCGCCAGCGTGCTGACCGAGAGGCCGCTCTCCTTGCAGATGCGGAGGAGCTCGGCGCCGCTGCGGAAGGCGTACGGGAGCGGAGGGAGCGAGACCGCGCCGCCGACCTCGGCCGCTCCGTGCTCGTCGACCACGAAGCCGCCGCCCACCGAGTAGTACGTGCGCTGCTCGACCATCGCTCCCGACGCGTCGGTGGCGACGAAGCGCATCCCGTTCGGGTGCATCGGCAGGGACTTGCGGCGGAGGAAGACGACGTTCTCGGCGACCGAGAAGGTGACCGGCCGCCGGCCCAGCAGCTGGAGCTTGCCGCTCGTCGCGATGCGCTGGATGCGCGCCGGCACCGCGTCGACGTCCGTCTCGTCCGGCGTCTCGCCCTCGAGACCGAGCTGGATCGCGACGTCGGTGCCGTGACCCTTGCCGGTGTTGCCGAGCGAGCCGTAGAGCTCGACGGAAACGCGGGCGACGTCGTCGAAGCGCCCCATCGTCTCGAGCGCTTCCGCGAACCGGCGGGCGGCCCGCATCGGCCCCACGGTGTGGGAGCTCGAGGGCCCGATGCCGATCTTGAAGATGTCGAAGACGCTGAGGCGCACGTTGTCAGGCGACTCTAGGACGTTTGGAGCGCGATATCGAGCGCGCGCGCGTCTTCGTCAGCCGGGCGCGGTGCTCGCGAAGCTCGCGCGCCGCGCGTGGACCTTCTGCATGGCCGTCAGATGGGGATGAGCGTCGATGTCGGCACGCTGGCGGAAGCGGAGCCAGTCGATGGCGCAGACCACGGTGATGTCCGCGAAGGCCATGTGGGTCGGAGACAGCGTGATCTTGCCCTCGTAGCGGCGGTCCAGCCACGCGAGGCAGGCCTCGACGCGCTGCTGCTGACGCTGCAGGTACGGAACGGCGTCGCGCTTCACGCCCTCCCTCTCGAGCAGGTACAGGTTGATGGCGCTGTCGAGCGCGGCGTCGGCGGTGCTCACGACGTTGCGGTCCTCGTCCTCGAGCGACCCGCGCCAGAGGGTCGGCTGGATGTGCGGCGCGTCATCGGTCGGCGCGGTCACTCCGCCCTGCGCCTCGTAGAGGACCTCCGCGATGACGCGGGAGTCGTACACGTAGCGCTCGCGGGCGCGCGGGCCGCGGTCGAGCATCGGCAAGCGGCCGATCGGCGACTCGGCCGCGAGCTCGGGGGCGGGGTCGGCCATCCACCCGCGGGCGTCCCGCTCGAACGGGATGCCGAGCTCGGCGAAGAGGACGCGCACCCGCCGCACGTAGGGCGAGGGATCATGCCCGAACAGCTTGAGGACCATGCCCCCTTGTACCGCCAACCGGGACGGCGGCGGAGCACCACCGCCGGATCGCGGAGCCGGAGCGGCACCGGGGCAGCGCGCCGCCGCTTGCGCGCCGGCCTGCGCAACGAGCAGCGAACGTTGCGCGATCGGCGCGGCGGATGGTGCCGGCCTGCCCTGGCGCGCTCGCTGCAATGGCAACCGCCATGACGCGACGCCTCTCCCTCCCTGCCCTCGCGCTCGCCCTCCTCACCGCGACGTGCTCGCTCGCCTGCGGCGCTGCTCCCGACGAGGAGACCGACGAGTCGGCGGCCGCCTCGAGCGACGGAGACGACCAGGGCGTCAAGCCGGACGACGTCGCGGACGAGACGCTCGGGACGACCTCCTCGGCGGAGAGCGCGGACGACGAGCTCGACGCGGCCGACGACGGCGAGGAGCCCGCGGTCGCCCCGGCGGCGCGCGCGCCGAAGCCCATCGAGGTCGTGTTCAACGACCCCACCCGAGCACCCGAGAACCGCGCGATCGAAAAATCGCTCGAGGAGCTCATCGCCCTCGCTCCGGCGGGCTCCAGCATCCGCCTCTCGATGTACGGGTTCACGCGGCACTCCCCCGCGAAGGCGCTCGTGAAGGCCCACGAGCGCGGCGTCGACGTGAAGCTCGTCCTCGACGGCCAGAACGCGGGCAACAGCGCGGTCACGTACCTGAAGGCGCACCTGCCCGACGCGAACATCACCCTCTGCAAGCGTGGCCGCGGCTCGTGCATCGGCAACGGCATCAACCACAACAAGTTCGTGATCTTCTCGGCGCTCGCCGACGGCTCGAAGCACGTAGTGTGGCAAGCGTCGCAGAACCTGACGAGGCACCAGCTCGACGTCCACAACAACGCGGTCATCGTCCGCGGCGACACGACGCTCTACGCGGGGTACGCGAGCTACTTCGGCGACCTCGAGCGCCACAAGGAGAACCTCGACTACTACGACGTGGTCGATGGCTCGCGGGCGAGGGCCTACTTCTTTCCGCGCGCCGCCGGTGACACCGTGCTCGGCATCCTCGACAACGTCCGCTGCCAGAAGAACAAGTCCACGATCCGCGTGGCGATGGCCTTCTTCGTCGACGGACGCCTCTCGGTCGCGAAGAAGCTGGGCGCGTTGAAGCGTGCCGGCTGCAGCGTCGAGGTGCTCCTGAACGCCGACGACGCACACGAGGGCTCGGCGGTGGTCGCCACGCTCGCAAAGGCCAAGGTCAACGTGCGCGAGTACGACAAGAAGCGCGGCGCCGCGGGCATCCACTCGAAGTACCTGCTCATCGACTCGAAGTACGACGGCGCGAAGGTCGAGCATCGGCGGCTCGTCTTCACCGGGTCGCACAACTACACGGCCAGCGCGCTCCGCAACAACGACGAGACGCTGCTCCGCGTCGACGACCGCGCGACGTTCGACGCGTTCTCCGCCGACTACGCGAACATCCGCAAGCTCACCCGCTAGGCGCGCGAGGTCTGGCACGAAATGCAACCCTGGTGGCGCGTCCTGGGCCGCGCGCGCGGTTAACCTCGCGAGGTGACTTCTCCCTCGAGCAAGACCGCGGTCCGCATCGTCGAGGTGGGTCCTCGCGACGGCCTCCAGAACGAGAAGGTCGAGGTCAGCACCGCGACCAAGCTCGAGCTGCTCGCGCGGCTCGGCCGCGCCGGGCTCCGCGACCTCGAGGCCACGTCGTTCGTGTCCAAGCAGTGGGTGCCGCAGATGGCCGATCACGACGCGGTCATGCGCGGCGTCGACCGCCTGCCCGGCGCGCGGTACCTGGCGCTCGTCCCGAACCTCCGCGGCTACGAGAACGCCCGCGCCGCCGGGACCGAGCGCGTGGCCGTCTTTGCATCGGCTTCCGAGGGCTTCTCGCGGAAGAACATCAACTGCACGATCGACGAGTCGTTCGCGCGGTTCGCCCCCGTGTTCGAGGCGGCGCAGCGCGACGGGGTCACCGTGCGCGGCTACGTCTCGTGCGTGATCGCCTGCCCGTACGACGGCCCGATCGCGCCGGCGCAGGTCGCGGCGGTCGCGAAACGCCTCTTCGACGCGGGATGTGACGAGGTCTCGCTCGGCGACACCATCGGCGTCGGAACGCCCTCGACCGTGCTGCGCATGCTCGACGCGGTCGCCGCGCATGTACCGCAGGACCGGCTCGCCGGGCACTTCCACGACACCTACGGGATGGCCGCGGCCAACGCCTATGCCTCGTACCAGCACGGCGTTCGCACCTTCGACAGCTCGGTCGGCGGCCTCGGCGGCTGTCCGTACGCCAAGGGGGCGACCGGCAACGCCGCGACCGAGGACCTCGTCTACATGCTGAACGACCTCGGGGCCGACACCGGCGTGAATCTCGAGGCGCTCGTCGACACCGCGCTGTGGATCAGCGACAAGATCGGTCGGCCGGTGCAGAGCCGCGTCGGCCGCGCCATGGCCGCGATGCGCCAGCGCTGAAGCGACCCGAGGAGCGTCATCGCCGTGACGCGCTGACGCGGCATGCTCCGTGAAGGAGCGCGTCTCGATGAACCTCTGGCTCTTCGCGTTCGGGGCGCTCGCGTGCGCCGTGGCCCGCTGGGTGTTCGCAGGTCGGCAGCTCGACGCCACGGCGCTCCTCTATGCGCTCGCGCCGATCAACGCGCTGGCGTTCTCGACGCGGCGTGCGCTGTCCTGGTCGCAGGGTGCGGTGACCCACGCGAACGAGCCGAAGAACGAGCTGTTCGCGTACGCTGGCCGGCGCGCGACCGGGCTCGGGGCCCGTGAGCGAGAGCTACGCCGGCGCTACCGCCTCGATCGGCTCCACGGCCAGTCGTCGGCCCACGTCTACCGCGAGAACCTGTACGTGCTCGACCTCCTCGACCGTCACGTCCGTGACGGTGAGCTCCCCGCGGGTGACGCGCTCCGCGCCATCGACGTCGGGAGCAAGGACTTCCGCTACGCGTTCGGCCTCGCGCGCTGGCTCCGTCACGCCGGCGGTAGCGCCGGCCGCGAGGTCACGCTCACCGGCATCGAGCTCGACGGCCACCCGGTCTGGGACGACTTCCACTCGCGGAAGGATCACGCCGAGGCCTTCGCCGCCGAGATCGACTGCGCGCGCGTCGACTTCCAGGTGAAGGACTTCCTCGCCCACGAGGAGCAGGACGTGGATGTCATCTTCTTCTGCTTCCCGTTCGTGCTCGAGTACGCGCTGGTTCGCTGGGGGTTGCCGCGCCGCTTCTTCGGGCCCGAGCGCCTCTTCCGGCACGCCCGCGAGATGCTGCGTCCGGGCGGGCTCGTCTTCGTGATGAACCACACGCACGCCGAGCGCGTGCGGCAGCTCGAGATCCTCGAGGCCTCCGGCTTCGAGATCATTCGCAGCGAGGCGGCGACGAGCAGCCTCGTCGACTATGCCGCGGACGTGCTGGAGCGGTCGGTCACCGTCGCGCGCCGGAGGCCCTGAGCGGCGGTCAGAGGAGCCCGAGCTCGCGGAGGCGCTTCTCGAGGAAACGCTGCGCCGTCGTCGCCTCGTAGCGGGGCCGCTCACCCTCCGGCACGCAGAACGGCAGCGGCTCGAGCGGGCACGTCGGGAACGGATGGACGAAGAACGGCATCGAGTAGCGCGCGACGTCGTCCGCGCCGGCGTCCGGGTTCACGACGCGGTGGGTGGTCGAGGGAAGCCGGCCGTTCGTGAGGAGCTGCATCATGTCGCCGGAGTCGACGACGATGTGGCCGGGCGGCGCCTCCACCGCGAGCCAGCGGCCCTCGCGCGTGAGGATCTCGAGGCCGGCCGAGGTGCTCTCGCACAGGAGCGTGAGCAGGTTGATGTCCTCGTGCTCGGCCGCGCGGACGGCGCCCGGAACGAAGGCCTCGGCGAGCGCGGGATAATGGATGAGCCGCAGGATGGAATTCCCGCCCTCGATCATCGAGGTGAAGGTGCTGCGCTCCGCGCCGAAGTGCTCGGCGAGGGCCTCGAGCAAGGTCCGGGCGGTGCGCTCGAGATCGGCGAAGAGCGTGCGCGTGGTCGGCTCGAACGCCGGGACGCTCGCGGGGAAGGCGTTCCGCCCGCCCGGGCCGAGCTCGGGGAGCTCGCGCCCCAGGTGGAAGAACTCCTTGAGGTCGCCGACCTTCCGGTTCTTCGCGTGCTCCGCGCCGAACGCGACGAAGCCGCGATTGCCGCCGCTGCCCTCGACCACCGAGGCCTTCTTCTCCTCGAGCGGACGCGCGAAGAAGGCGCGGACCACGTCGTAGGCCGCGCGGATGTGCGACGGATCGATGGCGTGGTCCTTCACCGAAACGAATCCGAGCTCCTGGAGCGCCTCGCCGAAGGTGCCGACGAACCGCGCGCGGGCCGCCGCGTCTCCGTGCAGGTAGTCGGCGAGAGAGACGACCGGAATGCTGCTGGCGCTCATGCGGGCGCCGAGCATAGCAAAGTCACCAGGACGGCTTGCGCACCTGTCCGTAGACGAAGTTGCCGCGCGGGTGATCCTCGAAGTGGAGGTGCGGGCCGGTGACGTTGCCGGTGGCGCCCGTCTTCGCGAGGAGCTGACCGGCCGTCACCTTCGTCCCGGCGGTGACGAGACGGCTCGACAGGTGGCAGTAGACGTACGTGCGCCCGTTGTCGGCATCGAGCCCGATCCACTTGCCGTACGCGCCGCCGTTGTCGTTCGACCACCGGATCGTGCCGCCGCGGACCGCGACCGCGCTGCTCCCCGTCGCCGTCGCGTAGTCGTCGCCCGTGTGGTAGCCGGCGGCGTAGCGCGAGTTCTTCACGCCGAACGCGTACGTGACCTTCTTGCCGGGCACCGGCGCGGCGACCCGGGCGGTCGGGTCGGCGGCGCAGGCGTCGTCCTGACCGGGCGTCACCTTGCAACCGAGCGCGCACTTCTGGGCGACCACCGGAGCGCCCGGGCCCGTGCACTTGTAGAGCGTCTTCGCGTCGCCCGTGACCTTGTCGCCGCCGCAGTAGAAGCCGCCCGGCGTGCAGTCGTTGCCGGCCGGGGTCGTGCCGGCGTCGGCGGCGCCCGCATCGGCGTCGCCGTCGTCCCCGAGGTCGCCGCCCTTCGAGGGGTCGTCGTCGGGAGGCACGTCGCCCGTGTCACCCTCCGCGTCGTCACCGTGAGGGTCGCCGGCGCCCGGGGTCTCGGACGCGAGCGGGTCGGCGCCCGCCGGATCGGTAGAGCACGCCGGGACCGCGACCACGACGAAGCAGGAGACGAGCGCGAGCGCGACGAGGGAACGAGACATCGCGGGCTCATGGTGCAGCGCCGGTGCCAGCGTCCGGCGCCGCGTTTCCGGGGGCAATCGCCGCACGACCGTCGAGATTGCGGCCGCGCGGCCGCGCCGGCGCGGCGTCCCGGCAGCGCGGGCGGCCCGCCGCTGCAGGATCTTTCTCGTCTCGCCGGACCCGGCGGATCGCGCAAGGCGCTGCGCAAGACGTGCGAAAGCCCCCGCTCCGTCCTGCAAGCAGGGCGAGGCGAGGGCACGCGAGGGCCAGAGCACCGAGCCGCGCGTCACCCGAGGGCGAACGCGCGGATCATGTCAGATCACCAGCCGCGATGACCGCCGCCGCCGCCGCCGCCGGAGCGACCGCCGCCGCCACGACCACCACCACCGCCGCCGCGACCACCACCGCCACCGCCGTCGGGACGGGGCTCGGCGACGTTCACGCGGAGGGGGCGACCGTCGAGCATCGCGCCGTTGAGGCGGGTGACGGCGCCGGACGCTTCCGCGTCCGTCTTCATCGTGACGAACGCGAAGCCGCGGGCGCGGCCGGTCTCGCGGTCCATCACGATGTGCATGTCAGAGACCTCGCCGCATTCGGCGAAGCAGCTCTGGAGGGAGTCACTGGTCACGTCGTAGGACAGGTTGCCCACGTAGAGTCGGTTGTTCATGATCGTTCTTTCGGTAAAGGTCGTGGCGGATCAGCGATCGGGTTCACATCGACGAAGCTTCGCAGCGAAAGTGCGTTCCCGAAGTGTTCCGTACCGAACCGTTGGCTGGCTGGCCGTGACCGAGAGAGCGTTCTGAAGGCGACGAGACGTGTTCGTGAGCCCGCACCGTACGCGCTCGCTGCGGTCTGCGCAACCGAATCGTCGGGGCTTCTCAGGCGAGCGCGGCGCGCACGAGCCCGGCGAGCGCAGCCGGGTCGACCGCGTACGTCTCGGCGAGGCTCGCCAGGAGCGCGTCCTCGCCGAGCGTACGAAGGCTCTGCGCGCGGCGCGTGATCTCGTGCGGATGGTACGTGAGCACCCACGACCCGAGCTGCCTCCGGATCTCGGCGGCGCACACGTCCTCGATGACCTCGATGCCCGCCGCGCGAACGATCGCGACGCCCGCCCCGTCGACGCGCGGATTGGGATCCCGGATGCCCGTCACGAGGCAGGGCACGCCGCTCCTCGCGATGACCGCAGCGCAGGCCGGGGTCCGGCCGTGGAAGGCGCACGGCTCCAGCGTCGAGTAGAGCACCGCGCGCGAGAGATCGACGCCCTGGGCGCGTGCGTCGCGCAGCGCGCCGATCTCGGCGTGGTCCTCGCCCGGTCCCTGCGTGTGACCGCGGGTGAGCACGACGCCGTCGACGGTGAGCACGCTGCCGACCCACGGGTTGTCGCCGGTCTTGCCACGGGCGCGCTCCGCCTCCTCCATGGCTGCTCGCATCGCACTCTCGTGACTCACGCCGCGAGCATACCGCGCGTGCTCGCCTCAAGTTCCGTGAAAGGCTGCCGTTCCCGGGGGGATGAGCATCTCCTCCATCGGGGCCGCAGCCGTCAGCGCGGCTTCGCTCGACAAGCCCTACAGCATCGCGGTCGCCGTCCGTTCGCTCGACGCCCAGAAGATGGAGGGCCAGAACGCGCTCGCCCTCATCGCGAGCGCCACGCCCGCGCCGCTCCAGCCGGGCCACCAGCTCAGCGTCGTCGCCTGAGGGTACGCGCCGACGAAGCGTCAGCCCGCGTCGAGGAGGCGCTCGATCTCGCGGAGCGTCGCGACGTCGTCGCCGATCATCTCCTTCATCGATTGGATGCGACCCGCAACCACCCGCGCGATCCGTTCCTCGATCGTGCCGTCGGCATAGGCCCAGTACACCTGCGCGAAGCGGCCGTCGCGATGACAGCGGCCCTCGATCTGCGCCATCTGGATGGCCGACCAGCGAAGATCGTGAATGACCTCCGATCGAGGCACCTCGTTGTGCTCGCCCTGGTGGAGCGAGATCCCCTCCTCCACCGTGAAGAGGACGACGCGCGCGTCGCCGCGCTGGAACCGCAGCCGCTCGGCCTCGCGCGCCGCCGCCGGTAGCCGCCCGTGGATCTCGGCGCACGCGAAGCCGGCCCCGGCGAGCGCGTCACGCATCGCCTCGAGGGACTCGAGGAAGGCGACGGAGATCGCCACCTGGTGGCCGTTGGCGAGAAGGTCCGAGGCGAGCTCCACGGTGCCCGCGCACCGGATGAGGGAGCTCTTCTGGCGCAGGCGGAGCGTGGCCGCGAGCGCCGACTTCGGATCCCGTCCGCGCGGCGCGAGCGCCATCTCCTCTCGGAAGGCCGTCCACGCCTGGTCGTAGAGCTCGCGGGCCTCGGGCGGGAGCTCGATCGGGGTCAGCATGCGATTGACCTCGGGCCATCCCGCGATGTCCTCGGGGCGGCGCCGCAAGCCGGCGGGCGGCGCGTCGCTCGATGGCGCATCGAAGAGGAGCGCGCGCATCCGCGCCGTGTCCGCCGGATCGCCGCGCCACTCCCACTTGCCGAAGCCGCCGCGCGACAGCCCGAGGCCCTGCGCCTGGCACCACGCCTCGAAGTCGCGCAGATCGGCGGCGCGGCTGCCGGTGACGCTCGCCAGTAGCGGCGCGAGGTACGAGAGCTCGAGAGGCGTCTGCCCGGCGGTCGCCGAGAGCCACAGGCAGAAGCCCGCGTTCGCCACGAGCTTCGCCGCGAGCTTCGAGCGGGCCGCCGTCGGGTTCTTGCACCGGTGGCTCTCGTCCCAGACGACGACGTCGAAGCCCGGGGCCGTGCCGGCCCGCGCGAGACCCTTCTTGGATCGGATCTTCTTGCGCGCCTCGGGCTTCACCTCGAAGAGCTTGCCCAGGCGATCGTAGTTGAGGAGGACGATGTCCTTCCCGCCGTCCCCGAGCGCGTCGATCGTCCGGCGCCAGTGCGCGACGACCGCGAGCGGACACACGACGAGCACCGTGATCGCGCGGGGCATCTCGAGGATCGCCTGCCACGCGCTGATCGTCTTCCCGAGCCCCACGTCGTCGGCGAGGAGAAAGCCAGGGCGCTTCGCGGCGTGCGCGGCGAGGATGGCGCGGACCGCCTCGCGCTGGTGCGGTCGCGGCGTGATCTGCGGGGCCGGCTTCGAGGCGCCGGGCCGCTCGTCGCCGCGGAGCTCGCGCTCGACGTGCGCCTCCCACGAGTAGCGAGGCGCCCGAAACAGCCGGAGGGCGGGCGGAAGAGCCGCGCCGCGGAACACGAAGACCCCGTGGTCCGCGTCCCAGCGGGCGCCCGCCGCCGTGGCGACGCCGCGCATCGCGAACGGCACCTCGACGACGTGCGCCCGGTCTCCCCCGGTCGCAGCCTTCAGGCCGCGCGGGCGGACAGCTGCTGCGGCGCGCGAGCCCGGAGGCGACCGACGGCCGAGCGGATCGCGTCCCGATTCTTCCATGCGACCCAGGCTACCGCCGGAACGGCCCCGAAGAAGCTCGAGACGGTGAGGTACGACTTCACGGGCGCGGGCGCCTTGGCGATCCCGATCGCGACGAGGATTTTCTTGAGCAGCATGCCCTCGACTGCTGCAGCGCACATGCCATGCGGAAATTCCGGCGGTTCCGTCCGGTCGCGGTCACGTGAGCGGGCATCGGCGCCACGCCGTGACATGGGCGGTCAGGCCGGCCCGAACCGACTCACGCGCGCGTATCCACGACCCTGGAGAGGTTGACGTTGCACGCGGCCGCAACCCTCGCGACCTCGTCGTAGCTACCCGCGTCGATGAGGAGTGCGGGATAGCTGTCCGTCTGTATGTCGATGACCGCGACGAGGATGCCGCGCGGGTGGAGCGCCGCGTCCACGAGCTTCAACGCGTCGTGGCATCGTGTATCGTCCGTGAGCTCCGGCTCGGCCACGTCCGGAACCGCCGACTGCGAGGGAAGGCTTGCGAGCTCGAAGAGCTGCCTCAGAACGTCGGGTGGGTCTTCCTTCCAGTCGAGCTCGGCAGCGAGGCCACGCTCGATGAGCGCGTCGATGAGGACGAGAATCGGCAGGTTCGGCACCGCCTTGCGAACTCCGCGACCCTTGAGCGAATCGAGGTGGGCGTGCACGAACCCGACCGGGTCGTTCTCCGCGTGCGCCAGGAGCGCATGGAGATCGTGGTCGAGCGGGCACAGAAGACGGGCAAGCGTGACGACGGACGAGGAGCCTCTCGCTTGGCTCGAATCTTCCGTCATATCGACCACGGGTCCACGGACGCCGCGAGGCTCTCGTCCCGCGTCAGGGCGTCGACGGCGAGAGCGAACAGCTCGTCGTTCTTCGGGTCGAAGGTGCTCGCTGGTCGCTCTGCGTACGCCCTGGCGAGTGCGTTGGTCACGAGGGGATGGGTCGATGGCCAGCTCGTGGGCAAGCCCTCCAGCTCGCGCACCTTGCGGACCGCGTCGAGCTCGACGGGAAGCAAGCTGTACACGCCAGAGAATTCCAGGCTGTTTCCGCTCAGCGAAGCGAGGTGGTAGTCGGCAATAACGTCCAGGTCAGGATTCCCCGGCCAGTCCGAGATGAGCGCCGAGAAGGGGGCGCCTACCGGTATTCCGGCATCATGCTGGGCCCGCCTGTTGCTGAGCCAGACAGCGAAGATTCCCGCCGGTCGACTATCGGTCTTCTTTCGCCACGGCGGACGTCCATCGTCCACCCTCAGCCTTCCAATCGCGGCGAGCGTCGCCACCCGGTCGGATCGGTCCGAGGCGAGAGCGACGTACGTGTTCTGCGTGATGTCGTCGGGACTGGTGACCTTCCTGCGATCACAAAACGTGTACCATAATGCCGAATAGGCCTCGATGCGATCCATGTCGTACCAAGGGTCGCCGGCGCCATTCAGAATGCTCCAGGATATCGACCCACCAGCCGGCAGATTCTTCATCGCAACGAGAATCCTGGAGCAGTCCTCCCCTGCCGAAGCGATGCCGCGGACCCGCTCTTCTGCGTCACGCAGTCGTGTTCTCCAGGATGCCTCCGACCCTGCATTGATGTTCTTGATGTAGGCGTCGACGGCTCTCTTGTGAGTCAGTTGATGCACCATCTCTCGACACTCGCACCCGTGGACTTGCCCGATGTGCGGGGCGAGGTCAACGCCCGCTTCTGCAGCAGTCGAAGCCGTGGCTCGGCGCGGCTCAGACCCGGGTGACCGGAACGAGATGGACCACCACGAGGGTCCACATGAGATGGGACACGAGCGGCGCGACCATCGAGCGGGTGAGGATCCGCTCCGCGAGCCAGATGGCTCCGCACACGAGCGCCGCGAGCATCACGAGCCCGGAATGGCTGCCGCCCTGCGCGAGCGTGTACGTGACGAGAGAGACCGCGATGGCCACGAGGCGCCCGGCGCGGCGCTCGAGCACGCGGAGCAGCGGCCCGCGCCACAGCATCTCCTCGGCCACGATGGCGGCGGTGGTCGCGCCGAGCGCCAGCGCCACGCTCGACGAGCCGGCATTCCGGTAGAGGTCGCCGACGTGCGCGGCGAGCTGCGGCACGAGACGCTCGGTGATGGCGTAGGCCGCGTAGGTCCCGGCGGTCATCACGAGGCCGCAGCCCAGGCCAATGCCGACGTCGCGCGCGAAGGTGCGGCGGGAGCGCGGCAGGAGCGCCGGCGCCTCGCTGCGCCCGAGGAAGAGGACGGCGGCGATGACGACGAGCGCGAACGGGCCGAGCAGGAGATAGACGTCGTCCTCGCCGAACCGCGACAGGACGAGGGGCCAGAGGACGACGAGCGCCGCTCCCCCGAGCAGGCGCTTCATCGCGCGGCGACGCGATGGAGGATGCTCTCCAGCAGGCGCGTCGCCCCCGGCAGCGATCGCTCCTCGTCGCGCAGCGCAAGCCGCACCGCCTCGTCGAACGACGTTCGCTGATGGTCCGGCAGCTCGTCCCAAAGCGTCGGCCCCTCGGCCACGATGTCAGAGCCGAGGCCCTCGACGAGCTGCTTCGACACCGCGGGGTTCGCGCGCGTCACGAGGCGGATCCACTGCGCCGAGAGCGCCGGCGTGATGAGCGGCACGTCGACCATGCGCGGGGCCTGACCCAGGGCGCGCGCGGTGCGCACCAGCATGTCTCGCCCGCTGAGCCGCTCGGGCCCCGGGATGGGCAACACCCGGCTCTCGGGGAGCGGCATCTCGAGCGCGTGAGCGATGGCCGTCGTGACGTCGCGGATCGCGACCGGCTCGCTCTCGCTCTTCAGCCACTTCGGGAGCAGCATCCACGGCAGACGCGCCGCGAGATCGCGGACGATGCGGAAGCTCTCGCTGCCGCCGCCGATGATCATCGTCGCTTGCAGCTCGACGACGGGCACGCTGCCCGACCGGAGCACCTTGCCGACCTCGAGCCGGCTGCGGAGATGCTTCGACACCTTCCCGCGCGGGGCCATCCCGCCGAGGTACACGATGCGGTCGATCCCGTGCCTGGCGGCGGCGTCGCGCACCAGCTCGGCGTTCGCGCGCTCGGTGCGGTCGTAGTGACGATCCTCGGCCATGCTGTGGACCAGATAGACGACCGCGTCGACGTCGGCGACGGCGCGGTCGACCGCGCCCGCGTCGCCGAGGTCGATGTGGCAGAAACGTTTTCCCGGGGCATCCGAGCGGGCCTTGTCGGGGTGCCGCGTGCCGCCGACCACGTCGAACCCGCGCGCCTCGAGCACCGGATGCACGTGAGAGCCGACGAAACCGGTCGCGCCCGTGAGGAGCACGCGCTTGGGCAGAGAAGACATGGCGGGCGCACGAGCAAGAGGCGCACCGTGAGCGCGCGGGCGCAAGAGCACCACGGGAAACCGTACGTGCGCGCGCGCGGATGGTCGGCGCGCGCGCGCGGCGGCCTTTGCCCGAAAAGCCCGGGTTTTGCGGGCTGCGCGTGCGGCACATCGGTCGCAGAAGCTCCCGGCCATGCGCAAAGCGACGATCTTCGGGGCGAGCATGGTGGTGGGTCTCTTCGCGATCGCAGGCTGTCAGCCCGCGAAGGACGACGCCGATGCGGGCCCGAGCAGCCCCGACGGCGGCGCGTCGAGCAGCGAGGGCGGCACGACCGAAGACGGAGGGCCGGCGGCCGACCTGCCGAAGCCGGTGTTCTGTCCGGAGGCCGACCCGTTCGCGCCGAAGAACCCGAGCTCCGTCGTCGTCTCCGACACGGTGCTGAAGGCCGACGCCACCTGGACCGCGGACAAGGTCTACCTGATCGGCGACGACTTCAGCATCGAGCACCACACGCTCACCGTCGAGGCCGGCACCACGATCTGCCTCTATCAGCGGGGCAAGATCCAGGTCGGGCGCGGGATCGATCCGGGCGAGATCCACCTGAACGGCACCGCCGACAAGCCGATCGTCATCACCGCGCCTCCGTCGGCGAGCGATCCCACGCGCCCCGACGTCTTCCACGGCGGCATCGTGTTCGACACGTTCCAGGGCTCGACGCTCTCGCACGTGAACATCTGGTACGGCGGCCCGGGCGGCGGCGGCGCGTCGTGGGCCTTCGAGCTCACGAACACCGCGCACGGCACGGACGCGGCGAAGCCGCTGCTCGTCGATCACCTCACGATCGGAGCGGTGCAGACGCGCGGCATCCGCGTGGGCACCGATCTCGGCGTCGCCGACGGGTCGAGCATCCAGCTCACCGGCTTCGTCCCGCCGCGCGCCGAGGACCCTGCCCTCCTCGCCGCCGCCGAGCTCGAGATCAAGTCGACGAGGTCGGTCGCGAAGGCCATCACCATCGCCGGCGCGTCGATCCCCGACGCGGCCCGCCACGTGAGCCTGACGACGCTCGCCGCCGACGGGAAGGTCGGCTCGGACACGGACCTCGTCTCCTTCGGGCTCCCCTACCGCTACGAGAACAAGACCATCCTCCAGGTGCAGGGCCCGCAGAACGACCCGGTCGGCGCGACGCTGACCATCCACGAAGGCGTGACGCTCGCGATGGACGGCGCGCTCGTGGTCGGCGGGACCAGCGGCTCCTCCATGGGCAACCTGGTGATCGCCGGCACTGCCGACAAACCGGTGATCCTGACGTCCACGAAGCCCTCCCCCGCGAGCGGCGACTGGGAAGGCCTCTACTTCGTGGGCGGCCAGTTCGACCCGGCGCGCAGCAAGATCGATCATGCGGAGCTCCTCTACGCAGGAGTCGACGCGAGCGACGGCCTGCAGGTGAACCACCACGTCGGCCGGTGCGGAGCCTTCGACGTCGGCGCGCTGATGATCGACGGGGTCCTCGGCGCGTACGCCGGACCGGCGCTCTCGAACCTCAAGATCGCGCACTCGCGCTCCGACGGCATCGTCAGCGCGGCCAGCACCAGCGGCGCCCACCTCGACACGAGCTACACGAGGCCCGACATCACCTTCGAGGACATCGCCGGCGCGCCCCTCGATCACAACGGCGCGTGCGAGTGAGCTGAGCCGGCCGCGGCCGCTCGCACGACGCGAGCGGTCCGCGGTATGCTGCGCGGGTGAGCGATCTGGACCGGGAAAGCGGCGGCGACCTCGATCTCGAGCAGGCACCCAAGACGGGCCGTGCCCGCCGGTACGCGGTGGTCTTCTACAACGACGACTACACGACGAAGTGGTTCGTCGTGCACGTCCTCGAGCAGTTCTTCCACATGAACGAGACCACCGCGGCCGCGTTCATGATGGCCGTCCACCGCGAAGGCAAGGGCGCCGCCGGCATCTACACGCGCGACGTGGCCGAGACGAAGGCGAGCGCGATCATGGACTACGCCCGCGAGTTCGAGATGCCGCTCCGGGTCACCGCCGAGCCCGACGACGACGACGGGAACGACTGATCACCACACGCGCACGCGCTCGGCGGCCGGGAGGAACAGCGCCTGGCCCGGCCGCGGGTCGAAGGCGGCATACCAGGGGTCGAGGTTCCGCACCGTGTGCGCGCGGTACTGGCCGGGCGCGTGGCCGTCGGTCACGAGCTGGCTACGCAGCTCCTCGGGCCTCGTCTTGTGGCGCCAGCTCTGCGCGAAGGCGATGAAGAACTGCTGGTTGCCCGTGAAGCCGCCCGCGCTCTCGGCGGGCTGCGTCCCGAGGCTGAGCCGGTACGCGTCGTAGGCCGCGGCGAGGCCGGCCACGTCGGCGATGTTCTCGCCGAGCGTCTGCTTGCCGTTCACCGCGAGATCCGGAAAAGGCTTGTAGCCGTCGTACTGCGCGGCGAGCGCGGCGCCCGTGGCCTTGAAGTGGGCGAGGTCCTCCTTCGTCCACCAGTTCGACTTCTTGCCGGTGTCGTCGAAGAGCGCGCCCGTGTCGTCGAACGAGTGGCTCAGCTCGTGGCCGATCGTGGCGCCGGTCGCGCCGTAGTCGAAGGCGGCGGGCCGGTTCCGGTCGAAGAACGGCGGCTGCAGGATCGCCGCCGGGAACTGCAGCGCATTGCGCACCGGCAGGTTCACCGCATTCACGAGCTGGGGGACCATCACCCATTCGCCACGATCGACGGGTTTACCGAGCTTGGCGAGGTTCCGCTCGTATTCGAAGATCTCGGCGCGCCGCGCGTTGCCGAGCGCGTCGCCCGGGCGCACCTCCAGAGCCGAGTAGTCACGAAAGTGATCGGGATATCCGACGCTGACCTCGAGGCTGGCGAGCTTGGCCTTCGCGCGCGCCTTCGTGCTCGGGGCCATCCACGTCAGCTGGTCGATGCGGCGCCCGAAGGCGGCCACGATGTTCTTGACCATCGCCTGGGCGCGCGCCTTCTCGGAGGCGGGAAAGTGCTTCGCCACGTAGAGCTTCCCGACCGCCTCGCCGAGCGCGTCGTTCGTGAGCTGCACGCCGATCTTCCAGCGCTCCTGCGGCTCCTCGATGCCCTCCAGGGTCTTTCCGTAGAAGTCGAACTCCGCCTTCACGAAGGCCTTCGTGAGGAAGGAGCCCCAGTGCTCGACGAGGCGGAACGCGAGATAATCCTTCCACGTCTCGAGCGGCTGACTCTGGACGAGCCGCGCGAGCCCGATGACCGCGGGCGGGTGCCAGACGATGAGCTGCCGCGCCTGGTCGAGCCGCGCGCCCGCGAAGAAGGCATTCCAGTCGAGGCCCGGCGCCTTCTGGGCAAACGCGGCGCGCGCCCAGCGGTTGTTGCCCTTCTCGACGTCGTCGGCGTCCTCGCGGCTCACGTGGGTTCCGGCGATCTTCGTCTCGAGGTCGACGATCCGCGCCGCCTTCGCTCTCGCGGCGTCCGGGCCTTCTCCGGCGAGCGTGAGGACCGTGACGATGTGCGCGGCGTACTGCGCACGCATCTCCTTCATGCGCGGGCTCGGATCGAGGTAATAGCTGCGATCGGGCATGCCGAGCCCGCCCTGGAGCAGGAACGGTACGACCTGCTTCGGATCGTCGAGGTCCTCGGCGACCCAGAGACCGAGCACGTTCGACGTGTGCATGTCGGTCGCGTTCAGGACGTCGACGTCGGCACGCAGGCTCTCGCCGAGGGCTCGCGCGAGCTCCTTCTTGTCGCGCAGCGCGGCGATGGCGCGGCGCGGCTCCTCGAGCGGACGCAGACCGAGCGCCTCGACCGACGCCTCGTCCATGAACGCGCCGTAGTACGTGGCGACCTTCTGACCTTCGGGCGAGCGGTCCTCGCCCGCGTGGACGATGATCTCGGCCGCCTGATGGTGGGTTCGCTCGGCCACCTCCTCGAACACCCCCCACGAGGAGCGGTCGCGTGGGATCTCGGTGCGGGCCATCCAGGCGCCGTTCGCGAAGGCGTAGAAGTCGTCACCGGGGGCGATCGACGGGCTCATGTCGGCCGTGAAGCTCGGCGAGGGCGAGGCCGGCGCAGACGCGTCGCCGGCGCGCCCCGAGGAGGCCGGCGCGGGCGGCGCGGGCGG
>JAQBQL010000272.1 GCA_028287035.1 Labilithrix sp.
CGGCCCGACGCCGCCGCCCGAGCATCCCGCGGGCGGCGAGGAACCGGGCGGCCACGCGCATCCAGGGGACCGCGAGCGTGCGGCGCTCGACGAGGAGACGCGCGCTCCCGCCACCGACGTCCGGCTCGCGCCGTCGCCCCGCGGCGTCTTCGGCGCATGGCTCGTGGCCGGGCCCTTCCGTGCCGGACGTCCTGCGCTCGAGGCGGCGCCCGCAGGAGTCGACGAGCGCGCGCTCGTCGCCCGGTCCGCCGCGGTGGCCTCCGGCGAGCGCGACTTCGGTGGCCCCAAGAAGAAGCCGCCGGCGCGCTGGACGATCGCGAGCAGCAGCGATGGGCCCATCGACCTCAAGGCCGTCGCGGACACGCCGGGGACCGATCTCGTCGCCTACGCCGCGGCGACACTTCATCTCACGAAGGACGCCCACGTGCTGGTGCTCCTGGCGGTCGATGACGGCGTGCGGCTGTCGGTCGACGGGCGCGTCGTCCTGACGCGCGACGAGGCCCGCCCGGTGCGCGACGACGACGACGTCGTGCCGCTCGACCTGGCCGCCGGTGACCATGCGCTGCTGCTCAAGCTCCATCAACGGGAAGGCGCGTGGGGCTTCCGCGTCCGCATCACCGATGGGTCGCTCGCGCCGCTCGTGGGCTCGTACCTCCAGCTCCCGGGCACGAACGCCGACGACGCACGCGCGCTCGCCGGGCGGATGTCCTCGGTGTCGATCGACCGCGCCTTCGACGGCGCCGCGCAGCCAGCTCGGTACCTGCCGAGGCTCACCGTCCGCTACGGCGAGGGCGCTCCGCGCGGGGTGCCGCTGCCGGTGACCGCGCGCCTCGTGCGCGGCGACGCCTCACCGGCGTTCGACGTGGCCGCCGGCGGGGTCCCCGTCGCGGCCGCGGGCGTGTCCGAGCTCGTGGTGGCGCTGCCCGAGGTCCTCCCGTCGCGCGACGCAGGGACGATCGAGGCGGTCGTCGCGGGGCGCAGCGTGAAGGCGGCGCTCCCCGCGCGGCCGCTCGCCGAGCAGGCCGTCGCGCACGCCGAACGAGCCCTCGCCAAGGTCCCTGACGGCGCGCCGTTTCTCGCCGCGGGCTCGCGCGACTCCGTGGTGCACCTCACGAGGCGGCTCACGACGCTGCTCTCGCGCGGCGACGGCGACGGCGAGGCGCAGAACGACGAGGCGCGCGAGCTCGACGGCCTCGCCGCGGCGCTCGACCGGGGCGCCGATCCCTACCAGGGTCGCACCGGCGCGATGCGCCGCGCGTTCCGCGATCCGCTCGACGGCGACACGTCCGAGATCGGCGTCTACGTGCCGCCCGGTTTCCGCGAGGGCGGCACGCGGCGCTACCCGCTGGTCGTCGGTCTGCACGGGCTGAACGGCACCGCGATGGGCGTGCTGCGCTGGATGTTCGGCGGCGACGACCCCAAGCAGCCGCAGGGATGGGAGGACCGGCACACGGGTCCCCTTCCCCCGTTCGACGGGTTCGTGCTGACACCCTCCGCGCACGGCAACTCGCTCTATCGCGAGCTCGGCGAGGTCGACGTCATGAACGCGCTCCGCTGGGCGATGAGCCGCTACCCGATCGATCCCTCGCGCGTCACCATCACCGGCCCGTCGATGGGCGGGATCGGATCGGCCGCCATCCCGCTCCACCGTCCGCACGTCTTCGCTGCCGCCGAGCCGCTGTGCGGCTACCACAGCTACTTCGTGCGCAGCGACGTGGCGGGGCGCTCGCTCCGGCCCTGGGAGCGTTACCTCGCCGAGGAGCGCTCGAACGTCATGTGGGCCGAGAACGGCGAGCACCTGCCGCTGTGGATCGTCCACGGCACGAAGGACCTGCCCGAGGCGAACAGCGGAGTCCTCATCGATCGCTACGAGGAGCTGCACTTCTCGGTGAAGCACGATCACCCCGATGCCGGGCACAACGTCTGGCAGGAGACCTACGAGGACCTGAAGGGGCTCGGCTGGCTGGCGGCGCGGCGTCTCGATCTCCATCCGCAGCACGTGCGCTTCAAGACGTCCCGCACGCGCTGGTCGACGAGCGCGTGGGTCATCATCGACGAGCTCGGCGGGCCGGCGGCCTGGGGCGAGGTCGACGCGCGGGTGAGCCCGAAGACCCATACCGTCAACGCGCGGACGAGCGGCGTCGCGCAGCTCACGCTGTCGCGCGAGGAGCCGCTGATCGGCGAGGGGCCGGTCGCGGTGAGCATCGACGGGCGCACGCTCGCCTTCGACGCGGGCGAGCGGATCGTGCTGTCGCGGCAAGGAGCCACGTGGGTGAAGGGAACGCGGGCCCACGGCGGCGCCTTCAAGCACGGCGCGGTCACCGGTCCGCTGCGCGACGTGTTCTCGGAGCCCATCCTCTTCGTCTACGGGAGCGAGGGTGACGAGGCGCGCGCGAACGAGCAGGTGGCGCGGCACTTCGCGAAGATCCGGGCCGGCGTCACCGTCGCCTACCCGGTCATCAGCGACGCCGACTTCTTCGCGCGGAACGAGCCGCTCGCCAACGACCGCGCGCTCTTCCTCGTGGGCCGGAGGAACCTCGTGCGCGCTGCCCTCGAGCGAAGCGCCCCCTTCCCCGTCCAGATCGCGGACGGCGTCGTCGGCGTGGGCACGCAGCGCATCACCGGCGCGGAGCTCGGCGCCGCGTTCATCCGGCCGAACCCGGCGCGGCCGGACCGTTACGTGGTGGTCGTCGCCGGCGCCGACGTGCCCGGGACCCTGCGGGCGATGTCGCTGCCCGATCTGCTGCCCGATTTCGTGGTCTGGGACGCGGCGGTCGCGCCCGCCCGCGGCGCGATCCTGCTCGGCGCGGGGGCGTTCCGTGCCGCCGGGTTCTTCGACCAGGAGTGGGCGCTGCCGACGACGATCGACGACCCGCTCGCCCGCTCGCGGCCCGCGCGCGCCCCGGCCGCCGCACCGGACGCCGAGCCGAAGCCCGGCGCGTCCGATGGTTGAGCTCGTGAATCGGGCTCCTCGCCGCGATTCATGGCATTACATTGGGGCACCGATGACGACCCCCTCGCCACTCGTCCGCCTCGGTCGTCCCACGAGAGCAAGCGGCGCGACCGCGCTCGCCGTGATGGTGGCGCTCTTCACGCTGCTCTGGTCGCTCGCGGCCGGGGCGTTCACTCCGCCGCCCATCAACGGGCACGTCATGGACGCGGCGGGAGCGCTCAGCCAGGCGCAGGTCCTCGAGCTCGACGCGAAGCTCGAGAAGGTGCGGCTCGAGAAGGGCTTCGCGGTCGTCGTGTTCCTCCCGAAGTCACTCGAGGGCGAGAGCATCGAGGACGTGGCCTACCAGACCTTCAACACGTGGAAGGTCGGCTCGGCCAAGGGCGACGACGGCGTGCTCCTCGTCGTTGCGATCCCGGAGAAGAAGACGCGGATCGAGAGCGGCAAGGGCGTTGGCGGCGGCATCACCGACATCGGCGCGAGCCACATCAATCGCGACGTCATCAACCCGCTCCTGAAGCAGGGCCTCACCTACGAGGCGCTCGACAAGGGCACGGACGCGATCGTCGCGGAGCTCGTCACCGGCACGCCGGGCGGCGTCAGCGACGACGGCCGGGGCCCCGGTGCCCGGGCCAAGCCCGCGGGTACGGCGCGGAACGGCGCGCCTCCGGCGACGCCGGTGCAGCGGATCGGCCGCACCCTCATCCTCGGCGCCGTGGTCCTCGCGGTGATCGTGCTCGCGATCGTCTCGCCGGCGTTCCGCCAGTTCCTCTTCCTCATGTTCCTCTTCGGCCGCGGGGGCGGCGGAGGAGGAGGCTTCGGCGGTGGTGGCGGTGGCGGCGGCTCGGGGTACGGCGGCGGCGGCGGCAGCTCGGGCGGCGGCGGCAGCAGCGACGACTGGTAGGCTACCGCCCCGCTCAGCGCTTCCGGCTGCCGCGGCCCGCCG
>JAQBQL010000012.1 GCA_028287035.1 Labilithrix sp.
GATCGCGCACTGTCAGGAGATGCTCGCCAAGTACAAGACGCCCAAGTACGTCGAGTTCATGGCGGCGCTACCCAAGACGCCGATCGGGAAGATCCAGAAGAAAGAGCTGCGCAAGGCTGTCAGCGCCAAGCTCGCCGTGACACGACCGCCTGCAGACTAGAACCTCAGGACACCCATCAGGCGCAGGTAGGGAGCGCTGCGATCGACCGAACCTACCGCAAAGGTGGAGCGCGCCAGGTCGCCTGACTGCGTGGGCTTGAGGTGGAAGTCTGCTGGCTTGGCGACGGTGTAGCCGCCCTCGACCAAGAGACCGAACGAGAGCGAGGCGAGCCAGCCGCGATGCGTCTCGAACAGGCGCGCCGGCGTGCGCAGCGTGAAGCCCGCGCCGAACGTTCCGATGGCCGAGCTGCTGCGGTCGTCGTAGTCGAGCCTGGCGAGCGTGTCCCGCTGCTTGAAGTGGGAGGTCACGCCACCGACGGCTGCGCGCACGTGCGGCCAGAGCCAGCGCGTGACGCCGTAGCGAGCCATCAACTCTGCCTGGACGGCGTTGTTGTGCAGGCTGTAGTCATCGTTGCCTAGCCATGCCTCGTGGCGCAGGCTCGCGCCGACTGCGATCACGGCGCCGCGCATCGGCGACCAGACATCGTACGTGGCGAACACGTCCAAGGCGCCGGTGGCCTTGTGCTTGGACAGCACGTGCTCGGCGTGATCGTTGCGCCAGAGCAGACTGCCACCGACACCGAGCGCAAACGGAGCGCCCGCGTTGCCGTAGCGGCGCGGCTCGCGTGGAGTCGGACGCCAATCGGGCGCGGGCTGCTGCACGGGCGCTGAGCCATAGCGTCGCCGCGGCGCTGGGCCCGGCTGCACGAGCACCGGTCGGTTCGACTGGAAGATCACGTTGGGATTGCGCGGGTCCACCGCCTGCGGAGCCCGCTGCAAGGGAGGCGGCGAGGCGGCCGGAGGGCGCAGCTCTGCAGGCGCGGGCGGAGCGAGTGGGACAACCGCGGCGGGCGCCTCCACAGCCGTGGGCGGCGCCGCGGGAGTCTGCACGACAGGAGGCTGCGCCCCAGGGGGCGGCACTGCTTGTGCGGCCGCCTCCGTGGTGGCGAGTCCGAGCAGCGTCAGGGCAAGCAATCGCGTTTTCACGGAGGACCTCAATCGAAAAGACCAGCCAGGAAGAAGCCCACCACTTCGAGCGCAGTCTCGGGGAGGGGATTGTCTGCATCGAGCAGCGCCACGCGACCGGACGTCGAGCTCTCCACGACCGCGATGCGACGATGCGACGGAGCGGCGGCCGGGCCTGGAACCAGCAACATATTCTGCTGATCGGAGAGACCCGGACCGGGTGTTCGCGCAGCTGAGCTGCCTCCATCCGAGACCGTCGCTCCGGCATACGAGAACGTGAGCGGAACCTCGTGCGGGAGCAGCGTCCGCAGGTCGATGTTGCCGAGCGAGCCGTCTGAGCCACCGACCCACAGGCGCAGCGTCGCCGCGCTCTGCTCGAGCAGCGTGGTGGCGCTCGAGCTGTCGAGCAGCACGCGCTTGACCGTGCGCTGCTCGAGGTCGATCAGGCTGATGCGATTGGTGGGATGCGTCGCCAGCGCCAGCGTGGTGCCGGCGATCGGGATGAACTGCACAAGCGTGTCGCCGAGCTCGATCAGCTCGACGTCGCGCGTGGCCCAGGCCTTGTCATCGCCCAGGTCGACGAAGCCAATCTGCGACTGCTTCGGGCCATACAGGGCCGCGCGCGGCGACTTGGTGCTGTCTACGGGCGATGCGCCCTCGAACTTGTAGATCTGCGCGAACGCCCCCACGCCAGGAACCGACGCCGTGGGTCCCACGCTGGGATCGAACACCTGCAGGTCGCCCGCGAGCGCGAGCAGACGAAGCGATGCACCCGTCCCCACGGTCTCCAGATCTTCCACGTTGGCGCTGGCGGTGAGGATCGAGGGAGCGAGCTGGAACATCCGCTGCGTGCTCGGCTGCTCGATGCTCTGAAAGGTCAGGATTTGCGTCGAGTTCACGCTCTGCACGAAGAACTGATCGGCGGCGAAGACGATCTTGGTCGGCTGCAGCGACGCCTGCTCGCTCAGCTTGATGGAGATCTCGCCGAGCTCGGGGTGATCGAGATCGATCACCTGCAGCGCGTTGGCCAGCGGCGCTATCGCGAGCCGACGCACGAAGCCAGTACTCGGAGCGAACACGAAGTTGGTGGGCGCACGCCCATCGAAGGACAGATCCATGACGACCGCGGCTTTGGGATCGAGCGCGCGCGCTTTGGCCAGGTTCACGACCTCGATCGCATTCTGCAGCGCCAGGTTGCCGTTGGAGCCGTAGGCGATGGCGTACGCGCCGTCGTCGGACAGCGTCAGGGTGTCGTAGCGACCGGAGAGCGGCAGCTGAAAGAGCGGCCCGGTGCGATCGAACAGCAGCACGTTGGCCGGCACGGCCGCGACGCGCTTGTCGCCTTGGCTCGAGGCAGGCAAGCCGCCGGTGAAGACCAGGACCTGACGCCCCTCGGTACCCGGCATCGGAAAGGTCTGCACCGGGCCCTTGGGCAGGTCGTGCTTGATCACCTTGGCGTCGTTGGTGGCGACGTCGAGCGTGAGCGCGTGGCCGCCCTGAGGGGCGCTCGAGACGTAGAGCAGCGCGTCTTCCAGGCTACGCGGGGGCGCGGCGGTGCTGAAGTCAGGGTCGATCTTGGCATCTTCGTGGCACGCGAGCGTGAGCGCGCTGAGCAACAAAGGAAGTGCCCGCTTGAGTAAGGTCGTTCTCATTGGCGAATCCTGCTGGCGATCTCGAAGCCAGATACGGACCTGATCTTCACGCCGGTGCTGGCATCGAGGAAGGTAATGCCGCCCTCGCCGGCCTGACCGACGAACACACGCGACAGACTCGGGACCAGACCGATGGACGTCGGCGCGGTGGAGAGCGCCACGCTGGTGACCTGGAAGGTCTGCAGATCGGCCATCTCCACGCTCGTGGTCTTGGCGCTGTTGAGCAAGCTGAAGACGCGCAGACCGTCAGGCGTGAGCAACAGGCCGTGCTCGCCGACCTGGGCCGACGTGAGCTGCAGCTTGGCAAAGCCGCTGCCGGTATCGACCAGGCTGTAGCCCTGCGAGGCATCGATGGCGGCGTCTTCTGCGGTGGAGCTGGGCGTCGAACCGACAGCATGCAGCACCAGCGCGCGCGAGCCGTCGCTGGTGAGAGCGACCGCGCGCACGGGCTTACGCAGCCTGATCGAGAGCGGCGTCGCCGTGTCGGAAGTCAGGTCGATGACGACGATGCTGTCGATGGGCGCGACCGTGGTGTAGGCGACTGCGCGTGTGCCGGAAGCAGACAGCGTGACCGAGCCTATCAGCTGATCGGAGATCACACGCACGCTCAGCTTGGTGGGATCGCTGAAGCCTGACGGCAGCGGGATGCGCACCAGCTCGCCGCGGTCGCGCAGCACGGCGATCGCGAAGGTTCCGTCGGGCGACATGTCGAGGTCGGTCAGTGCCGGGTCGGCGCTGCTCGCGCCGCCGTCGGCAACGCCTGCATCGAGGTGGTTGCCCGCGGGCAGCGCGACGCTACCGAGCGCGAGGGACTGAATGGTGCCGTCTGTCAGGTTGATGAGTCGAAGCGTGCTATCGCCCTCGCGGCGGGACAGTGCATACGCTCCGTCGGGCGTGACCTGTACGTCGATGGACTGCGGATCGGAGACGGTATCGCCGAGCGGCACCAGGCGTGCGATCGAGGCGTTGGTCGTCAGCATCGCGAAGTCGAGGATGGAGATGCCGTCCTCTGTGATCACGAAGGCGCGCGTGCCGTCGTGCGAGAACTGCACGCCGCGCGGGCGAAAGCCCACGCTGACGCGCTGCGACTTCTCGGCCCCTGGCGTCAGGTCGACGATCGTCACGTCCTGGAAGCTGCTGCTGCCATAGCCGGCGCCCACCGCCGCGGTGTTGAGGTAGAACAAGGCGTGCTGCTCGTCCGGCGCAATCGCGATCGCGTTGGCGTCGTGACCGACTGCGAGCTGCTTGACGGTGGTGACGCCCTTGTCGTCGGTGCGCAGCAAGGCTCCGTCGCGCGAGGTTGCGTTGAGCACCAAGGCGAGATCTTTGCCCGGCACGGTGGCCGAAAACGTGGGGCCGCCGCCGACTGCGAGGTTCTCGATCTTGAAGGTGCCAGCGTTCACCACCGCGACGTGATTGGTGGACGGATTCGGCACGTACACGGAGGTCTTGCCGGCCTGCGGCGTCTCGAACGAGAGCGGCGTCTCTTTCTCGGGGGGCATCCCATCTGCGACGACGGGGACGCTGGCGCCGCCGTTGGCGGCGCGCGAGCCTGCGTCCTTCGTGGTGGCGGGCACCGGACCGCCGGCGCCCGGGTCTTGAGGGTTGGACTCGTCCCCGCCTGCCTTTCCGTCTGAGCCTGCACAGCTCCCGTAGAGCGGAGCGCTCAAGCCGAGGAGGAGGGAGTAGCGCCAAGTTTTGTGAAGCCACGACATAGGCGACCCCAGAGCAGAAAGCGGGCCAGCGCCGAGTGCGCTCTGGAAACCCCATAAAACAAGGCGAATCTTGGGGTGATAAGACGGCGAGCAAGCAACGCAGGCATGGCGAGCGTGTCCGGATTGGTAGCGTGTGCCGGAACGTGCCGCCGACTGCCTGGTGACGAACCTGACCGATGGCGTTGTTCGGTGGCGCCTGTTACACCGGCTCGGTGCCCTACATCGAGCCTGAAGAGTACCGGCCGGAGCCGCCGCTGCGCGCGGAGATCACCGGACCACTCGCATGGGAAGATCCCTCCCTGTCGTGGCCTCGCCGTCTGTTCTCCACGCTGCTCGCGACGTTTCTGCCGCTGCGTACGATCCACGCGGTGGCTGACGGTCCGCTCACGCCGGCCCTGGTGTTCGCAACCATCTCGGCCGCGCCGTTCATGCTGCTGTGGGCCATCATCCCTTACACCCACACGCTCTTGTTCGAGCCTGACTTCAAGCTGCGCGTGCTGGCCCACGATGGTCCGGTCGCGATGCTGACCGACGTGCTGAGTGCAGTCGGTATCGGCTTCGCGCTCAGCGTGATTGCGCTCTTGTCGTGGGCGCTGCCCTTCACCAGTCTGGTGGCGGCCTTTGCCAACGGCTCGCGCCCCGAGTCGCCCAAGCTGGCCGCCTGGCGCACCACGCTCTATCGCACCTGGATCATGCCTCTGGGCATGACCATGCTCTCGCTGGCCAGCTGGGGCATGGCCAAAGATCCGCATCCCATGGTCATCGAGCTGACGTACATCTGTCTGCAGATCTTGCCGCGCATCTTGATCCTGGTTCACTGCCACACCATGGCGCGCTACTTCGGTGCCAGCGGCTTCGGTGCGCTGGTGGTCTCGGGCGTTCCGGTCGCCGTGCAGATGGCTGCCGACCTGACTGTCCACCAAGCAGCGTCGATGCTCTTGCCGATGCCACCAGGCTGACGGGTCATCGACTTGAGGATCGACTGGAGCGAGCCGCGCGCACGGCTGTTGCGCTGGTATGACGAGGTCGCGCGCGATCTGCCGTGGCGCCGCACACGCGATCCTTACGCCATCTGGGTCAGCGAGATCATGCTGCAGCAGACGCGCGTGGAGACGGTGATCCGGTACTACGAGCGCTTCCTCGGGCGCTTTCCGACCGCGCTCGCCCTCGCCGAGGCGCCCGCCGACGAGGTGCTCTCGATGTGGAGCGGCCTCGGTTACTACCGCAGGGCGCGACTCCTCCTCGAGGGGGCGCGCGCCGTGGCCGAGCAGGGCGGGGCGGTGCCGGGTGATCGCGCGGGGCTGCTGGGCGTCCCCGGTATCGGGAAGTACACCGCAGGAGCCATCGCGAGCATCGCGTTCGGCGAGCCGGTCGGCCTCGTGGATGGCAACGTGGCCCGGGTGCTCGCCCGTCTCTTCGCGATCGACGAGGACATGCGAAAGGCCGGCATGCGCATCGCCGAGCAGCTCGCCGACGTCCTCGTGGCGCGTCAGGACCCCGGCGCATGGAACCAGGCGCTCATGGAGCTCGGCGCGACCGTGTGCACGCCGCGCGCGCCCGCCTGCGTGATCTGTCCGCTCGCCGCGCACTGCCGGGCGCGGGCCGAGGGCCGCGTCGCGGAGCTACCGGTCCTCTCGGCGAAGACGCCTCCCCGGGCGCAGCGCGTCCAGTCGCTCGTCGCGGTGAGCGCGGACGGCGCGGTGCTGCTCGCGCGCCGCGCCCATGGCGGGCTCTTCGGCGGCCTGTGGGAGCCGCCTTCGCTCGACGGACCGGCCAGCGTCCGCGCGGCGCTCGCGGCGTGGCTTCCGGTCTCGAACCCCGTGCGGCGCGGCGCGATCGAGCACGTGCTCTCGCACCGGCACCTGACCGTCGACGTCCTGCGGGCCACGATGCTCGGGCCGGCGACGGGCATCGTACCGCCCGCGCCGTACGAGGCGGTGCGGCTGGTTCACATGGAGGCCTTCGAGGCGCTCGGGATGTCGACGCTGACGCGCAAGATCCTCGCCGCGGCGGGCGTGCTCTAGCGGCGTTTCTCGGCGCCCGCCTGCGCGGCTTTCGTCTATCGTGGTGCTGCCTTGCCGCGCGACGAAGAAGACGCGTCCGAAGTGCGCGAGTCGACCATGCTCCGCGCCGCCATGACCGCCGATCTCGCGGCGCGCGGCTCGAACGCCGACCTCGCGGCCGAGGAGCCGGCGCGCGTGCTGGTCGCCGACGACGACGCGGCGACCCGTGAGCTCATCGCGTCGGTGCTCCGGCGGAGCGGCTACGAGGTGGAGACCGCCGCCGACGGCCAGGAGGCGGTCGCCCGGTACGCGCGGGGCGGGCTCGACGTCGTCCTCCTCGACGCCATCATGCCGCGCGTCAGCGGCGTCGACGCGTGCCGGACCATCAAGGGGCTCGAGCTCGAGGGCTTCGTCCCCGTGGCGCTGGTGTTCGCGAAGACCGATGCGCGGAGCCGCATCGAGGCGGTGAAGATCGGCGCCGACGGCTACGTGTGCAAGCCGCTCGAGGAGACCGAGCTGCTCCTTTGCGTCGCCGCCGCGCTCCGCCTGAAGCGCGCCCACGACCGCACGCGCGCCGCGCGCCAGAAGCTCGAGCGGCTGCGCACGTTCGACGATCTGACGGGCGCCCACTCGTTCCTCTACCTGCACGAGCGCCTCGCGCAGGAGTTCCTCCGCGCCGAGAAGCACAGCGAGCCGCTCGCGTGCTGCGTCCTCGACATCGATCGCCTCAAGGTCCAGAACGAGCGCGGCGGTCGCTCCCTGGGCGATGACGTCCTCCGCGGCGTCGCCGAGGTGATCAGGGGCTCGGTGCGCGACACCGACGTCGTCGCGCGCTACGGCAGCGACGAGTTCTTCATCATGCTCCCCGCCACGCACTTCGCCGGCTCGCTGGTCGTCGCCTCGCGCATCTGGCGCGACGTCGCGCAGCGGGCGTTCGAAGGACCGGACGGCGCGGCAAAGGTGACGGCATCGCTCGGCGTCGCCCTCTTTCCGAGCCGCGACGTCCGCACCAAGGACGCGCTCCTCGCCGCGCTCGAGGCGGCGCTGCTCGAGGCGAAGCGACGCGGCGGCAACCGGCTCTGCGTGTTCCAGCAGGAAGGCTTCATCTACACGCCCACCGGGGAGTGAATCCGGCACGGTCGGGCTCTTCCGGCGCCTGTTTTCCTGCTTTCCCGGCGCGGCTGCACGACGCGCTTTCCCCCGCGTGACCCGGTTTGGTAGTGTCGCGCAGCGCGATGACCGTGACCCTCCGTCCCCGCACCCCCGACGCGCCCGCCGGACCGCTCGTCCGCCGGCTCGGGCGCGCGGCACGTGTGGGTGCGGTCCTGGCGGTGCTGCTCGCGAGCACGCAGGCCCATGCCGGCCCGCTCGACCTCGACGACGAGGGCGACGGCGACAAGGACACGAAGAAGGACGACGCGAAGCCTGCCGCGCGCGACGGGCAGAACGCCGACCCCGCCATCGGGCCGATTGCGCCGATCCAGGCGCCGATCGCCACGATCAAGATGCACGCGTACACGCTCCTCGAGTGTCTCGCGCTCGCCGACCGCAACCACCCGAACCTCTGGGCCGCCAAGGCGCGGGTCAACGGCACGCACGCGCAGCTCGACGAGGCGACGTACACGCCGTACTCGTTCTGGTCGGCGAACACGACGTTCGGCGTCCTTCCGCAGATCGGTGGAACGCCCTTCTACAACGCGGTCCCGCGCACCATCCTGAACCAGGGGCTCGGCAGCAGCTACCAGCCCTTCCTGCAGTTCGGCCTGCGCGGGACCGTGCCGATCTACACGTTCGGCAAGATCTCCTCGATCAAGCGCGCCGCCGAGGCGCAGGTTCGCTACCAGGAGTGGGACGTCGAGAAGGTCCGCACGCAGATCCGCATGGACGTGCGCCGCGCGTTCTACAGCCTGATGGCGGCACGCGACGCGCTCTACATCGCCGACGACGTGCTCGGGAAGCTGAACGGCGCCATCGACAACACGCAGAAGAAGCTCTCGCGCGGCGACACGTCGGTCGACGAGGGTGACCGCCTGCGCCTCGAGATCTATCGCGACGAGCTCCTGGCGCGCGTCGCCGAGGCCCGCCGCGGCGAATCGTACGCGACCGCGGCGCTGCGGTTCCTCACCGGCGTCCAGACCGGGTTCGACATCCCGGACGAGCCGCTGAAGCGCCCCGAGACGCCGCTCGGCCCCGTCGTTCGTTACCTGACCGCGGCGCGCCTCTTCCGGCCCGACATCAACCAGGCCCGCGCGGGAGTCGCCGCCCGGCGCGCCCAGGTGGACTTCGCGCGCGCCCAGTTCTTCCCGAACCTCGGCGTCGGCGTGGGCTTCACCTACAACGTCGCCCCGAGCGCCACGCCCCAGAACACCGCGTGGATCGGGGACGGGTACAACGGCTTCGGCGCTGGCTTCGCGTTCGGCGCCGAGTGGGGGCTCGACATCCTCCCCAAGAACGCGCGCGTGAACTTCGCCGAGTCGCAGCTCGAGGAGGCGCGTTCGCTCGAGCGCTACGCCCTCGGCGGCGTCGGCGTCGAGGTCGAGGCCGCGCACGCCGCGGCGGTCGAGGCGAAGACGCGCGAAGAGAACTGGGAGCGCGCCGAGCATCGCTCGAAGCGCTGGATCTCGAGCGTGCAGGACGCCGTCGACCTCGGCACGAAGGACGACCGCTACATCATCGACCCGCTACGCGCCTACGTCTTCGCGCGCGCCAACCACGTGCAGGCGCTGCTCGACTTCAACGTCGCGCTGAGCGAGCTCGCGCGCGTGACCGGCTGGGATCCGGCGGCGCCCTCCTCCTAGGCGGCGCGGCTCACCACGGGCACGTGGCGAGCGAGAGGACGGCGAGGACCCGGGCGCGCACGAGGTCGAAGTCGCGCAGCGCGAGCTGGATCTCCGACTCGCGCAGCGACTGGGCGGCGGTGACGAGCTCGAGGCTCGTGCCGCGACCTTCCTGGTAGGCGAGACGCGTCAGTCGATCCGTCTCCGCCGCGAGATCGCGCGCGGCGCTCGCGACCTGGCGGCTCGACTCCGCCACCATGACGCCGCGGCGCGCGCGGTTCACCTCGACGGTGGCGGTCCGCCGTGAGGCCTCGAGGTTCTGGAGCGCGATGTCCTCCTGCGCGCGCGTGTCGCGAAGGTTGCCGTAGCGGGCGCCGCCCTCCCAGAGCGGCACCGAGAGCACGGCCTGCACGTTCCACGTCGTCGCCGGCGACACCGACTGCTGCACCGAGATGGTGGCGGCGGTGCTCTGCACGCCGATGGTCGGGACGAACTGCAGCTTGACGTCGTTGACGAGCCGGCGCGCCACGTCGGCCCGCGTGCGCAGCGCGGCAACGTCCGGCCGGTCCTCGACGGAGCCCGCGGGCTTGCAGCTCGATTGCGCGTCGCGCTCGAGGCCGCTGATGTCGACGTTGGGGGGTACGCCGACACCCTCCGGCGAGCCGAGCGCGATGCCGAGTGTCTCCCGCGCCTGCCGCAGGGTCTCGTCACCCGTGACGAGCGTGGCGCGGGTGATCTCCACGTCCTGCCGTGCGCGCACCACGTCGAGGCCGGTGGCGCCGCCGAGCGCGGTCTTCCGGATCGTGAGCTCGAGACGCGCGAGCGCATTGCGAAGACCCACGCGATTGAGCTCGGCGATGCGCTCCGAGGTGACGACCCCGACGATGGCATTGGCGACCGAGAGCGCGATGAGGCGCTTCGCGTCGTCGAACGACAGCTTCGAGGCGTCGCGCGCCACGGCGGCGGTGCCGATGTTGTACCAGGCGCGGAGGGCGAGCACCGGCTGCGCCGCGGTGATGCTGCCGCTGACGTAGTCGCCCGGCGGCGTCGTGAACGACTGGTACTGGACGCCGTTCGTGATGTCGAAGCCGGTCGGCTGGAGGACGTCCTTCGTGATCAGGTTGTGCGTGTACGTGCCCTGCGCGTTCAGGCTCGGCAGGGCGCCGGCGAGCGCGACGCGCTGCTGGGCCTCGGCGCGCGCGACGTTGGCGGCAGCGATGCGCAGATCGGTCGACCGAGCACGCACGTACTGGAGGGCCTCTTCCCACGTGGTGATCTCGGTGCGCGCGCGCGGCACCGGCGTCAGCATCGGGTCATTCACCTCCGGCGGCGCGGGAAGGTCGACGGCGGCCTGCGCCTGTCCGTTCGCGACCGTCGGCGGGGCGGCGGGGACGGGGCGAGCGGCCGGCGCGGCCCCCGTCGCAGGCGCGGGCCGCGCGGTCTGGGCCGAGGCGGGCGCGGCGAGGAGAAGCAAGAGAGCGACGACGAGCGACCTGCGCATGGCGCGCATTATGGAGGAATCTCCCGGCATGCCACGCAGTCGCAGCAGCCCCGCGTGAAATTTCGAAGCGCCGCCGGATCGCGGGTTTTCCGCCTTCGGCGAGCCGGGGCTCAGCGCGTGGCGTAGCGCGCGTCGCCGCGGATGATGTCGAGCTTGGCGCGGAGCTCCGCGAACCGACCCCTCAGGCGCCCGACCCCCACGCGGAAGGGGGCGGCGACCTCGGCCTGGGAGAGCGGCACGTGGTCCACGTACACGATCGCGTACGCGACGGCCGCCGCGAGCCCCGCCACGTCCTCGGCTTTGCGCCGGGTCACCGGCGGCGTCGGGGCCGGCGTTCCGGTCACGACGTCACGCGCGAGACGGAGCGCGCGATCGCGCTGCCGCGCATCGAGCGGCAGGTGTGAGAGCCCTTGCTCGAGGGCGCGGGCGAGCCGCTTGTCCCGCGGGATGCGCGCCGGCGCAGCAAGAGGCTTGCCCTCGCCGACCATGGCGCCGGGGCTCTGGAGCGATCCAGGACCGGTACCGGCTTCGCGGGCCGGCGCGCCTCGGTCGAGCCACCGCCCCAGGGCGGCGAGCTCCCGCGAATCGAAGCGCTCGCGCGCCTGACCGAGGACGCGGCGCGCCTCCGCCGAGTGACCCGCGCGACCGAGCGCGTGGACGAACGAAGCGGCCACCTCGCAGTGGTCCGCCTTCTCGGCATACGCAGCGCGCAGCCAGGGAAGCGCGCGCTCCGGCGACCCTAGCGCCACGTCGAGCAGGTGCCCGAGGTTGTGCGCGTACCAGGGGTTGGAAGGCGCGGACGCGATGGCCTGCTGATACGCCTTGGCCGCCGACTGGTAGTTCCCGAGCAGCGTCTGCGAGAACGCCAGCACCGCCCACGCGCGATCATCGGCGGCGCGGTGCGCGAGCACACGGCGCGCGTGCAGCGCCGCGCGCCAGGGCTGACGCTCGACGAGGAGCTCCGCGAGCTGGCGGTTCGCGAAGACCCCGTCCTCGCTTCCGGCGGGCGCCAGGTCCGCGAGCCGCGCGAGACGCGGCAGCACCTCGGCGGGATCGAACGCGCGGCCCAAGGACCGCTCGATCGCCCGCCGAAGCGTCGCGCACGTGTGGGGCTGGACGCTGGAATCCATCGCTCGAAGACTAGGGTCTAGCGAGCGACCCTGCATCATGCAACGAATCGTCGCGCGCCGGGCGATTTGGGTTGCGCGGCGCCGTTTCGATCGCGGGCGCTCAGTACCAGTCGGCGCCGAGGCCGACCGTGAAGAACGTGATCGCCGCGCCCTCCGCGAACGTCGGGTGCAGGTCGAGCCCGATCGTGAAGCTCGTGCGGCGGCCCGTCGTCGTGTTCGGCTTGCCGCCGATGTGGAACGCGAGGCGGCCGTGCAGACCGAAGTAGAAGCCCGAGTACGCGTAGTTCTCGGACGTGAGCGTCGAGTCGATGAACGTGTTCTTCGTCGTCCCGCCGGTCATGCGATCGAGCGACGGACCGCCGGCGAGCTCGAGCCAGTTGGTCGGCGTGAGCGAGAAGATCGGCGACAGCTGGTAGGCGCCGATCGCGCTCAGATCGACGCTCTTTCCGGCGAACGTCCGGTCGGTGCTACCGATCCAGGCGAGCGCGGTGAGGTTCGCGTAGAGCGCCATGAGGTGGTCGAACTGGTAACCGATGCGGAACGTTCCGCTCAGCGCCGGTCCCGACGTGTCGTGGCCACTGCCGCGGCCGCCGTTCAGGTTGAAGCCGATCCGGAGCCGGCCCTCGTCGGCGGGCTCCTGCTCGACGTTCGCGCCCTCGGTGTAGCGCGCCGGAGGCGCCGCGGGCAGCGTCGATGCAGTGGCGGGCGCCGCGGGGGCGACCGGCGGAGGCGCGGCAGGCGGAGGCGCCGCCGGCGGCAGATCGGGCGGCGGCTGCGTGGGCGTCTGTGCGGATGCCGCTCCGGCCGTGAAGAGAAGCGACAGCACCGTGACGGAAGAAAGCGAAGTCGCGCGAAAGAGGGCAGTGGATCTCAAGTGAGTACCTCCCGGCATCACTCTAGGGGGGTTCCGCCGCCCTCGTCGAGCCTCAGAACGCGTAACCGAGCGAGAGCAGGAACCGGGGACGGATGCCGCCGCCGGCGATGATGGCGCTCGCGAGGTTCAGGTTGCCGGTGTCGATGTCCTGCGACGTCTTCGTGTACTGGAGACCGAAGCCGCCGCCGATGACGATGCCCGGGCCGACGACGCCCTGGCCGCCGATGTCGATCGCCGCGCCGTAGCTCGAGAAGGAATCGGAGCCGTTGCTCCCGGACGGCTGGTTGCCGGACGGCGCGCTCTGGCTGTAGTGACCGAGGAGGAGCGACGGACCGACGAAGAAGCCGGCGGGGCCCTTGCTCGACGTGTAGTAGCGATACCCGAGCTCGCCGCCGAAGCCGTTGAGCGAGCCGCCGTCGATCTCCTTGCCATTGACGGTCACGGTGACGGGAGCGTGCGCGTAGAACGGATTGAGCGAGATCGCGTGGTGACGCGCGACGAGGTACTCGCCCGACACGCTGTAGCGGCCGATCGCGAGGCCGAGCGGGTTGACGGTGAGCGAGACGTTCTTGAGGTCCTCCTCGTCGCCCTTCGTCTTCGTCGCCTTGTCGGCGTCGGCCGCCGCGGGCGCGGCCGGCTGCGTCTCGGCGTTCGTGAGCGTGGTGGTCGACGTCTTCGGCGCGGCGGCCTTCGTATCGTCGGCGCGTGCTTCGCCCGCCGTGACGGCGAGGAACGTGGCCGAGAGGACCGCAGAAGACGCAAGAAGGGCGAGCAGGCGCATGATGTGAAACCTCCAAGAGGGACAGATGAAGAACACGCCAGCCCGCGAACGCCGCGCGCGGAGGGCCCTTCTGGACCGCTCCGCATCCCGCGGCGCCGCTGCTAGAGCTCGGCGCGGGTAATCAGACTGGGGGACACGGAGGGGTATTCACGACGAGCGCAGAAACCTTGCGCCCTCGCGCAAGGTCCTTCGCCGCGTGGCCCGACCCTCGGATTTGCTCAGCGGAACGAGATGATGCGCTGCTGCGCGAGCTCGCTCAGGATACGCAGTGCGTCGAGCTCCGGCATCCCGCTCACGTCGAGGATCATCTCGAGGGTCGAGACGCCGTCGACGAGCGACAGGACGAACCCCGCCCTGTGGTCGATCGACAGCCAGCGCATCTGGTCACGCGCCACCATCACCATCGGCACCTTGTCGAGCGGACCGACACGTGCAGTGTACATCTGACGAAGGACGCCGCGACACGTCTCTGCGCACTGACGGACGCTCTCGTCGCGCGGCGTGAGGGCGAGCAGCTTCTCGGCGATCTCGAGGGCGCCCGTGTAATCGCCGAGCGCGACGCGGTCGTTCATCTCCTGCGGCGTCGGCGGGACGACCGGCGCGACCGACCGGGCAGGGGAGACGGTACGCTCCTCGGCCTCGCTGCGCGCGCGCGGTGACGAAGGAATCCGGGCCGGCGGCTGCGGCTTGTCGCTGGCCGACATCGGGCCCTCCCCGCGCGCCATCGCGTCGATGAGGTCCTGCTGCATCGGCGGCGGCGGCCGCGTCGACAGGTCTTCCCAGTCGCGTTCCGCGCCGCCTTCGTCGTCCGCGCCGTGGTTCCGCGGTGCAGCCACGGGCGGGATCGCCGGGGTCGTCGTGATCCGCGGCGGCAGGTTCGAGGGGATGCGCGCGTTGGCGAGCGAGAGCAGCCCCCGCGGCGTCGGCCTCCGGATCGGCGGCGGCCCGAGCGGCGGCGGCGCCGTCGCGGCGAGCGTCCCCGGCATGGGCGAAGGCTTGCCCCCGAGCACCTCCTTCGCGAACGCGACGGGGTCGAACGGAGGCGCGACCGTCGGGCGGCCGTCCGCGTCGGCGTCGTCGGGCTCCTGGCCTTCCTCGCCAGGCTTGTCCTCGGGATCCGTGCTCACTGCTGACTCCGGATCGCGCGGCCGGTCAGGTCTTCGCGACCACTCCCTTGAACATGCGGTGCGTGCGGGTGAGGCCCTCGATCTGCTCCTTCACCGCGGCTGCGTCCTTCCGCTCGATGGCGGTGCGTGCCTTGTCGACGATGGCTTTCGCCTTCTCGATGGCGTCGCGGCCGAAGTCGCTCGAGGCGACGATCTGCTGGACCTGCGGGAACAGCTTCTCGATCTCGGTGATGAGCTTCTCGGCCTCCTGCTTGGCGGCCTCGAACTCCTCGGACGAGCGACGGTCGACGAGGTCGTCCTTCGCGTTGTCCATCATCGTCTTGATCTCTTCCTTGGTCAGGCCGCTCGTCGCGGTGACCTGGATCGACTGCTCGAGGCCGGTCTCGAGGTCCTTCGCGCGGACCGAGACGATGCCGTCGGCGTTGATCTCGAACGTGACCTCGATCTCGACCTGGCCCTTGGGCGCGCGGCGGAGGCCGGTGAGGATGAACTCGCCTAGCAGCTCGTTCTCCTCGGCGCGCTGGCTCTCGCCCTGCATGACGAGGATCTTCACGGCCGTCTGGTTGTCGCGGCTCGTCGTGAAGATCTTCGTGCGGTGCGTCGGCACCGTCGTGTTCTGCGGGATGAGCTCCTCGAAGTAGCTGCCGAACGTCATGATGCCGAGGGCGTGCGGCGTGACGTCGAGGAGGACCATCTCCTGCTTGTCGTCGACCAGCGCGGCGCCCTGGATGGCGGCGCCGAGGGCGACGACCTCGTCGGGATGGACGCCCTTGTTCGGCTCCTTCTCGAAGAAGCCCTGCACCGACTGCTGGATCTTCGGCATGCGGGTCATGCCGCCGACCAGCACGACCTCCTCGATCTCGTCCTTGCCGAGCTTCGCGTCCTCGAGCGTCTGCTTGCAGATGTCGATGGTGCGCTCGATGAGGTCGTCGGAGAGCTCCTCGAGCGTCTGACGGGTGAGCGTGCGCTGCAGGTGGAGCGCCTCGTTGCGGCCGCTCGAGATGATGAACGGGAGGTTCACCTCGGTCTCGCGCACGCTCGAGAGCTCGCACTTGGCCTTCTCGGCCGCGTCCTTGAGGCGCTGGAGCGCCATGCGGTCCTGCCGGAGGTCGATGCCGTGCTCTTCCTTGAAGCCCGACACGAGCCAGTCGATGATCCGCGCGTCGATGTCCTCGCCGCCGAGGAACGTGTCGCCGGCGGTCGCGATGACCTTGAAGACGCCGTGCGCGCCGATCTCGAGGATCGAGATGTCGAACGTGCCGCCGCCGAAGTCGTAGACCGCGACGGTCTTCTCGATGTTGCGACCGAAGCCGTAGGAGAGCGCGGCGGCGGTGGGCTCGTTGATGATGCGGATGACGTCGAGGCCGGCGATCTCGCCCGCGTCCTTCGTCGCCTGGCGCTGGTTGTCGTTGAAGTAGGCGGGGACGGTGACCACGGCCTTGGAGACGGTCTCGCCGAGATAGTCCTCCGCGATGACCTTCATCTCCTGGAGGACCATCGCGCTGATCTCGGGGACCGAGAACTCCTTGTCGCGGAGCACGATGCGCACGTCGTTGTGCGGGCCCTCGACGATGCGGTAGCTCGACGTCGCCACCGCGTTCTTCACCTGCGGCGAGTTCCACTTGCGGCCGATGAGACGCTTGGCGGCGTAGACGGTGTTCTCGGCGTTGGTGATCGCCTGGCGCTTGGCGATGTGACCGACGAGCCGCTTGCCGGCCTCGGTGACGGCCACCATCGAGGGCGTCGTCTTGTACCCACCCCGGTTCGGGATCACCACGGGCGTCCCGTTCTCAACGATGGCGACGCACGAGTTCGTCGTCCCGAGGTCGATGCCGATCACCTTCTCCATATCCGCCGCTTCTCCTTACCGTGCCGAATCCTACAGCGCCTTGGCGGCAGAGTACCCATGTCCTGGGGACGCCGTCATGTCTTCGTCTTCTTGGCGATGCCGAGGAGGACGGCGTTCTTCGGGTCGAGCACGAGCCCCGTCTCCGCGGCGCGCTTCGCCGAGGCTGTTTTCCCGGCCTTCAGGTAGATTTCCGCCATCGTGACGTGGTTGGCGAGCACCTGGGGCTCGGCCGTCAGCGCGACCTTCGCGTGCTCCGCCGCCTGGTGCAGGTCGCCGTCGGGGGCCATGAAGAGACAGTGCGCGGCGCGTGCGTTGGCGGTGGGATCCCCGATGCGGATCTTCGCGACCTTCTGCCAGTTCCTCGCTGCCTCGGGCCAGTGATGCGCGCGCTCCTCGTAGGCGGCTTGCTTCGCGTAGCTCTCGCCGAGGAGCTTGTCGGCCTGGTTCCGGATCTCCTGGTAGCGCATCGCGAGCACCGCATCGTCGGGCGCGAACTTCGTCGCGATGTGCAACGCCGAGGCGGCGGCGACCACGTCGTTCTTCATGAGCGCCTCGTCGGCCGCCTTCACGTACTTCTTCGACTGGTTGGTGGTCGCGTTGTCGACGCGCTCCTCGTAGCGACGCCTCAGCGCGTCGACCGCGTCGCTCGTGCTCGAGTACCCGCGCGGGTTCGGCGCGTTGACCGACGGCGGCGCGATGCTCGGCGACGACGAGGGGCGCATCGACATCGACGCTCCGCCTCCGAGCAGCCGGCGCGCCAGCGCTTCACGGCGCGCCTGGAGCTCCGCGGGGCTCGGCCCGACCGGGAC
>JAQBQL010000022.1 GCA_028287035.1 Labilithrix sp.
GCGCCCGCCCCACCCGCGAAGACCCCCGAGCCCGGCCGCGCGCCCGCGGGGAGCGGCGCGAAGGCCGCGAACGACGAGCCGAGCGAGCGCGAGCCACGCCGGATCGGTGCCCGGCACGTCCTCGTGCAGTGGTGGGGGTGCGACCGCGCGAGCAAGAACGTCATGCGCTCGCGCGAGCAAGCGGAGACCCTCATCGAGGAGGTCAAGCGGCGCGCCCGCGCCGGCGAGGACCTCGGGCGTCTCGCCAACGAGTACTCGGACGAGCCGAACGCCGGCGCCCGCGGCGGCAACCTCGGCAAGTTCGGCCGCGGACAGATGGTGCCGGCCTTCGAGGTCGTCGCCTTCAAGCTGAAGGTCGGCGAGATCTCCGACGTCGTCGAGACGCCCTTCGGCTTCCACATCATCCAGCGCACCGAGTGAAGACGAAGAAGGCACCGGCGCTGGTCGGAAACCCCCTCGTCCGGTGGCCGATGGCCCTCGCCGGTGCGGTACTGAGCGGTCTGCTCTACTGCGTCGCCTTCGCGGGCTTCGATCAGTGGTGGCTCACGTTCGTGTGTCTCGTGCCGCTCATCGTGTCGCTGCACGGGCAGCCCACGCGGCGCGCCACGCTGCTCGGCTTCCTCGCGGGCCTCGCGATGAACCTCGGCGGGTTCTACTGGCTCACGAACATGCTGAAGACCTTCAGCGGCTTTCCCCTGCCGCTGTGTCTCCTGTTCGTGGTCATCATCTGCTCGTACCAGGGCTGCCGCCTCGCGTTCCTGGGCTGGCTCTACGGGCGCGCGTCGAACCGCGGGTGGCCCGCGTCTTTGGTGTTCGCGGCGGCCTTCGCGACGAGCGAGCTCCTCTTTCCGCTCCTCTTCCCCTGGTACTACGCGGCGACCGTCCACAACGTGCCCGTCCTCATGCAGACGGCGGAGCTCGGGGGCCCGATCCTGGTCGGCCTCGTCTTCGTCGCCGTGAACCTCGCGATCGCCGAGCCGCTCCGCGCGCACCTCGCCGCGCGCCGCGCGCTCACCCCGCCCGCGCCGACGCCCTATGCCGGCTCGGTCACGAGCGAGGAGCGCGTCCACGTGCGCATCGACCGCCGCGTGATCGGTACGGGCGTCCTCGCGCTCCTGTTCGCGGTCCTCTTCGGCGCGCTGCGCCTCCGGATGGTGGCCTCCGACGTCGCGAAAGCCGAGCCGCTCCACGTCGGGTACGTGCAGGGCAACATGGGCCTCATGGCCAAGCGCGAGCAGCCGGGCGAGGGCCTGCGCCGGCACGTGCGGCTCACCCAGGAGCTGCGCGACAAGGGCGCCGAGCTGGTCGTCTGGAGCGAGTCCTCCGTCACGTTCTTCGTGCCGGAGGAGATGGGCATGAAGACGCCCTTCTACCGCGACCGGTTCGCGGGCCGCCTCGGCGTGCCGGTCGTCTTCGGCGCCGTCCTCTTCCGCGTCGACCCCGACCGTGAGCGCTGGTTCAACACGGCGATCTCGACCGACATCAAGGGCGACGTCATCGGCCGCTACGACAAGGAGTACCTGCTCGCGTTCGGCGAGTACCTCCCGTTCGGCGACGATTTTCCGATCCTCTACAAGTGGTCGCCGCACTCGGGTCGCTTCTCGAAGGGCACGGTCCTCGAGCCCATCGACGTCGAGGTGAAGGGCCAGAAGCACAAGGTTAGCGTCCTCATCTGCTACGAGGACATCCTGCCGAGCTTCACGAACCGCGCGGTCCGCCCCGACACCGAGCTGCTCGTGAACATCACGAACGACGCGTGGTTCGGCGACACGACGGAGCCGTGGGAGCACCTCGCGCTCGCGAAGTTCCGCGCCATCGAGCACCGCCGCTTCCTCGTGCGCAGCACGAACAGCGGCGTGTCGGCGATCATCGATCCGATGGGCGGCGTCGTCTCGCACACGAAGACGTTCGTGGCCGAGGCGCAGGACGGGACCGTCCGCTGGATGAAGAGCCACACCGTGTACGAGATGGTGGGCGACGCGCTGTGGTGGCTTGTCGCTGCGCTCATCACGGTCGCCTGTTTCGTGCAGCGACCCGTTCGTGGCCGCGGGGGCGATCGCGCCCCGGGCCTGCCGCCGGGCTCGACGGCCCGCCCGGCGTGAGCGAAAATTGCTGCTTCTTGTCCGCCTTCTCGGCGGGCTCGTAACGTAGAGCGCCCGCGTGTGAAGCGATGGCTGGACACTCTCGTCCAACCCCCGTCGCGTCGACCCGAGCGATCTCCTTGGAGGATTATCAATGGTGACCGTAAACGCTAAGTGGACCGCATTCTCTCTCTTCGGCGTCGCCGTGCTGGGCGCAGGTCTCGCGGCGGCGGGCTGCAGCGTCACCACCGGCTCCGACAACGGCTCGAGCAGCGGGACCGTGGTGACTCCGAAGGAGGACGCGAGCACGAACCCGGACTCCGGCGCCGACGCGTCGACCTACGTGAACACCTGCACGACGAACACGCGCGAGACGATCGGACCGATCGTCAGCGAGGCGTGCCAGACGTCGATCGACACGAACTGCTGCACCACGCTCTCTGCGTGCTTCAACATCGTGACGCCCAGCGGCGTGGACGATTGCAACAAGTTCACGACCTGCATCGACTCGTGCAACTACCAGGCGGACGGCGTCACGCCCGAGACCGACGCGAAGAAGGTCGAGGACTGCCAGACCAAGGACTGTCCGGCGCTCTCGCAGCAGGACGTGGTCGACGCGTACGACGCGCTGACCCAGTGCATCCTCGCGAACCCGTCGACGAAGTCCGCCTGCGGGCTCTGACCGGCACACGCTGACGTGAACGGCGGGGCGGCTCCTACGGGAGCGCGCCCCGCGTTTCGTTTCAGAGCTTCATCGCCTTCTTGAAGCGCTTGGCGTCCGCGAACATGTCGACGTTGGTGAACACGTAGGTCGCGTCCGTCTGCTTCGCGTCGCGGGCGAGCTGCGCGAGCTTCTCGATGGCCGGATCCTCGTAGCGGCTCTTGTGACCGGCGGGTCCGGGGAGCCGGTAGTACGCGATGGGCGCGTCGACGGTGCCGTGCGCGAGCGGATCGCGCGCGGAGATGACCTTGGTGTCCGCGGCGAGGTGCGCGGCCTCGTCGGCGTCCCACGTGGGCGGCGCCTCCCAGACGACGCGCTCGAACTTCGTGCGCACGCTCGCGAGGAACTCCTTCACGGCGGCCTTGTTCGCGCGGTTGTGCGCCAGCTCCGGCGGCGACGAGAAGACGGCGATCTTCGACTCGAGCTCCTTGCCGACGTCGAGGAGCGTCTTCAGCGCGGTCTCGACGACCTTGCCCTCGCGGAAACCCTCCTGGCCGATCTCGCGCGGGGCGAGCATCGTGAAGACGAAGCCTTCCGGCGCCTCGCGCCGCCAGCGGCGGATCGTGCCCATGCCCGGGAGCGCGTGGTGCGTCTCCTGGATCTCGACGAAGAGGAACTCCTTGAAGTACCGCGTTGCGGGAACGGGAAAACCAGCGCACCCCACGGTTATCATGAGCCGCGGACTTTACCACACCCCGGCACCGTGACGCTCATTCGTCGGCCGGCGCCGGGATTCCGCGGATCCGCGCGCCGAGCCGCTGCCCGAGCCGCCGGCCCGCCGCACGGAGCGCGTCGCTCTGCCGGAAGGACGAGGTGCGGGCGTCGGGAGCGACCGCGACCGTCTCGAAGGTGCGGACGTCGCCGGTGTCGCGCTCGCGCTCGGCGCCGGGGGACCGCACCACCCACGCCCGCGCCACGAGGCCGACGCGCGTGGCGCGGCTCGAAGGCTCGAGCTCACCGGTGGTCCCGCGGACGGCGGCGATGCCCTCGCTGGTCTCGTCGGCACGGAGGACCTCGATCTCGCAGCGCGGGTAGCCGCTCCCGGACGCCAGCGAGCCGCCACGCGCGAGCTCCTCGCGGGCGCCCGCGACCACCTCGTCGGAGGCGACTGCGTCCGGCACCTTCGACGTGGCGAGGACGACCGCGAGATGCTCCGCGCCGTCCGCCCCGCCGTGCACCGCGTGATACCCGCAGCCGAGCAGCGCGAGCGCGGCGCCTGCTAGCGCGTGACGAACGTGAGCGCCCCGAGGCACATCTCGTCGGTCGTCGACTCGCCGAGCCGGATCGGCGTCGGCGTGCTCATGCCGGCCTCGAGCCGGGCCGCGGCGAGCGCCGGGTTGGTCATCGTGTTGTCGTACGTGCATCGGAACTTCAGCGTGTCCCCGGCGGCGATCGTCGGGAGCGACTCGATCGGTGAATCGTACTGGTAGCCGCGCTGCCAGTCGAAGTTCCAGGCGGGCTCCTGGAGGAGGCAGCTCTCGGCGCCGCCGTGGGTCAGCGTGATCTTCTCGTCGCGCCCCGCGAGGTGCATGTGCGCCGCGACGCCGAGGATCCAGACCGTCGTCCCGCCCACCGGGGGCATCTTGAAGTCCATCGTCTCGACGTGGCTCTTCACGTCGGCCGGGATGAGAAAGGTCGGCTTGCCCCCCGGATCGTCGGCGCCGGGCTCGAGGCCGATGCCCGCCGCGGTGATGGCGTTCTCGAAGTTGCCGAGGAGGACCGTGCGCGCCTTGTACGTCGGCACCGCGTCGGTCAGCCGGTACTCGAAGGCGGTGGCGTCGGGGTCCGGCTTCGCGTTGGCGTGCGGATGGTAGTGCACCTGCATGACGAACCGCGTGCCCGCCTCGAGCGCGAGCCCGACGTCGGCCGGATACTCGTTCGGAATGCCGCCGGGCGCCCAGGCAGCGACGAGGCTCGCGCCCTCCACGCCGGGGCCGCCGAAGCAGTCGTACGCGGCGGATGGCACCGTGCTGCTCGCGGGGATCGCGAAGGTGAGCGCGTGATGGACGACGGTGCGGTTCGTCGGCACGAAGTTCGTGCCGGTCAGGTAGCGCGTGGCGGTGAGCTTCGGATCCAGGACGAAGCAGCGGAACGTGTCGTTCTTGCCGGTGGCCGCGAACGGGGCCGCGGCAGCGAGCGAGCTCGCGCCGGCCAGGCCCTTGGAAGGCCCTCCGGCGAGCGGCGGGGGCGCGTCCTTCGGGTCGCCCTCGGGATCGCCCGCCGCGTGCCATGCCGCGACCGTGGCGAGCTCCTGATCGGAGAGCCGCAGGTCGTCCTTCCAGGCGCGGGGCGGCGCGCACTCGCTCGTGTTCTGTGCGCCCCACGGCGGCATCGTGCGCGCGTGCGTCTGCTCCACGATGCTGGCCGCCATCGTCTTCGCGTCGGCGTAGGTGAGGAGGGTGAACGGCGCGATGCCGCCCGCCACGTGACAGCCCTGACAGGACTTCTGGAGGATCGGCTCGACGTCCTTGTGGAACGTGGCGGCGCCCGTCGTGGGCGCCCCCGCCTCGTCGCTGCCGCCCGAGCTGCTGCTGCTCGCGCCGCCCCCGCCGCCGTCGCCGGACGACGAGCAGGCGGCCAAGGCGACAGCCGCCGAGGCCACGACAGCGAGGATGATCGAGAGGCGCATGGGGAGCTCCAGCAGCAATCGCCGATCCAGCCCGGCCTCGTCAGGATAGCGGGATTCCCACGCTGCGCGAGCGCAGCGCTCCCGCGTCAGCCGACGATGAGGTTCAGGATCCGGCCCTTCACGTAGATGACCTTCTTGAGGCTCTTGCCGGCGGTCCACTGCTGGACCTTGGGATCGGCGAGGGCGGCCGCCTTCGCGTCCTCCTCGCCGGCGTCGACCGCGAGCTGGATGCTCGCGCGCGCCTTGCCGTTCACCTGCACGCCGATCTCGATGACGTCGTCCTTCACGAGCGCCGCGTCGAACACCGGCCACGGCTCGTAGGCGAGCGACGCGGTCGCCCCGAGGCGGCTCCACAGCTCCTCGCCGACGTGGGGAGCGAACGGCGAGACCAGCAGCGCGAGCTGCCGCGCCGATTCGCGCGGCGTCGCCGGGAGCGCGCCGAGCTGCTTGACGAAGATCATCATGGCGCTGATCGCGGTGTTGAACCGCATGGCCTCGATGTCCTCGGTCACCTTCTTGATGGTCTTGTGGGCGGCGCGCCGGACGTCGGCCGAGGGCTCCTCGTCCGAGACGTTGGTGCAGACGTTCCACACGCGCTCGAGGAAGCGGCGGACGCCCTCGATGGCGCTCGTCTGCCACGGCTTCACCGCCTCGAGCGGGCCCATGAACATCTCGTAGAGGCGGAGGCTGTCGGCGCCGTGCGTCTGGACGATGTCGTCCGGATTCACGACGTTGCCGCGCGACTTCGACATCTTCTCGGCGACCATCACGACCTCGACGCCGAGGGTCTTGTGGAACGTCTTGTTGTCGCGGAGCTCGACCTCGGGCTCCTGCGCCCACCGTTCGTTCACGAGCTCGTTCGTCTCGGCGAGCCGCATCTCGGGCGGGTCCATGCTGCGCGTGACCTTCGCGGTGCCGGGCACGAGGCGCGCGGCGGCGCCGTCCGCGGGGATGGTCTCGAAGAATCGGTACGAGGTGCCGAGGATGAGCCCCTGGTGGACGAGCTTCCGGAACGGCTCCTCGCCCTTCACGAGGCCGAGATCGTAGAGCACCTTGTGCCAGAAGCGCGCGTAGAGGAGGTGGAGCACCGCGTGCTCCGAGCCGCCGACGTAGAGGTCGACCGGCATCCACGCGTCGTAGTCCTCGGAGGTCCAGGCGACCGCGTCGTTCGTGGGATCGAGGTAGCGCAGGTAGTACCAGCACGAGCCCGCCCACTGCGGCATCGTGTTGGTCTCGCGCGCGAACCACTTTCCGTCACGCTGGAAGAAGCGCCAGTCCACCGCGCGGGCGAGCGGGCCCGCGGGATCGGTGCCGGGCTTGAAGTCCGCGAGGTCGGGGAGCAGGAGCGGCAGCTCGCTCACGTCGACCGCGATCGGCTGCTCGTAGTGGATCGTGAACTCGGCGCCGGGGGCGCGCGGATCGCCCGCGCAGTCGACCGGGAAGTAGATCGGGATCGGCTCGCCCCAGTAGCGCTGCCGCGAGAACACCCAGTCGCGCAGCTTGTACTGCACCTTGCGGGTGCCGAGCTGCTGCGACTCGAGGTGATCGATCATCGCCGCCTTGGCCTCGGCGGTCTTCTTGCCGTCGAGGAAGCGCGAGCGGACCGCGACGCCCTCCTCGGTCGCGGCTTCGGTCCACGTCATCGCGTCCTCGAGCGTGCCGCTGTTGCTCACCACCTGCACGATGGGCAGGCCGAACTGCTTGGCGAACTCGAAGTCGCGCTCGTCGTGCGCCGGCACGCTCATGATCGC
>JAQBQL010000026.1 GCA_028287035.1 Labilithrix sp.
CGCTCACGCTCGCATCCCCCGCGAGCGCGAGGAGCAGCTCGGCGCGCTTCATGCGCGCCTCCTTCTGGCGATCGGTCCCCGCGCCGGCCAGCTGCGCGGCCTGGGCGAGGAACTGCAGCTTGGCGCGTGCGTCCGTCTCGCCCTCGGACCGCAGGATCATGACACGTGCGGCCTCTTCGGGCTGACCGGCCTCGCCGAACAGCTCGGAGGCCCGCGCGAGATCGCCTCGCAGCTCTGCGGTCCGTGCCGCCGCCGCCTGCCGGCCCTTTCCGAAGATTCGATCGAAGAACGCCATGGGGGCGAGACACCGAGGTTACAGGGGAAAGAGGGAAGGAGGGCCCCCGAAGCCATTGACGGAGTTGGCCACATCACCGACGCTTTCCCTCATATGGCGAACCAGAACCGGCTCGGCGAGCTCCTCGTCCGGGAAAAGCTGATTTCGCTCGCGCAGCTGCGCCAGGCACAGGACGAGCAGAATCGCTCGGGCCAGAACCTCGGCTACACGCTCGCGAGGCTCGGATTCATCAGCGATCAAGAGATCACGAACTTTCTCTCGCAGCAGTATCGCGTCCCCACCATCAATCTGGAGGAGTACGAGATCGATGCCGAGATCCTGAAGCTCGTCTCGAAGGACCAGTGCGAAAAGCACCGCGTCATCCCGGTCTCGCGCGCGGGTAGCTCGCTCATCGTCGCGATGGCGGATCCCACGAACCTCCACGCGATCGACGATCTCAAGTTCCTCACCGGCTACAACATCGAGCCCGTCATCGCGAGCGAGAGCGCCATCGGCGCCGCCGTCGAGCGCTACTACAGCGCGGGCCCCTCGTACGACGAGGTCATGGCCGGCTTCGAGGAGTCGGAGATCGAGTTCTCCGGCGAAGAAGATGACATGAACGTCCTCGAGCTCGAGAAGGCCAGCGAGGACGCGCCCACCGTGCGTCTCGTGAACATGGTGCTCCTCAACGCCATCAAGAAGGGCGCGAGTGACATTCATATCGAGCCCTACGAAAAGAAGCTGCGCGTCCGCTACCGCGTCGACGGCGTGCTCATCGAGGAGATGACCCCGCCGCTCAAGCTGAAGAACGCGATCGCGAGCCGCCTCAAGATCATGAGCCAGCTCGACATCGCCGAGCGGCGGCTCCCCCAGGACGGACGCATCAAGCTCAAGCTCGGCAAGGGCCGAGAGATGGACTTCCGCGTCAGCGTGCTCCCGACGCTGTGGGGCGAGAAGATCGTCATGCGGCTCCTCGACAAGGGGAACCTGCAGCTCGACATGACGAAGCTCGGCTTCGATCAGAAGCCGCTCGACGACTTCCTCTGGGCCATCCACCAGCCGTGGGGAATGGTGCTCGTCACGGGCCCCACCGGCTCCGGCAAGACGACCACGCTCTACTCGGCGCTCAGCGATCTCAACAAGACCGACGCCAACATCAGCACCGCGGAAGATCCCGTCGAGTACAACCTCCACGGCATCAACCAGGTGCAGATGCACGACGAGATCGGCCTCAACTTCGCGATGGCCCTCCGCGCCTTCCTCCGGCAGGACCCCGACATCATCATGGTCGGCGAGATCCGCGACTTCGAGACCGCCGAGATCGCGGTCAAGGCGGCGCTCACGGGCCACCTCGTGCTCTCGACGCTCCACACGAACGACGCGCCCGCCACCATCTCGCGCCTCCTGAACATGGGCGTCGAGCCGTTCCTCATCACGGCGTCGGTCAACCTGGTGCTCGCCCAGCGGCTCGCGCGGAAGGTGTGCGTCGACTGCCGGCAGACCATCCAGCTCGAGCCGCAGGCGCTCACGGATCTCGGGTTCACGAACGACCAGATCCAGCTCGCGAACGGTCGCCTGATGAAGGGCTTCGGCTGCCGGACCTGCAACGGCACCGGCTACAAGGGCCGCGTCGCGCTCTACGAGGTCATGCGCTTCACCGACACGCTGAAGGAGATGGTCCTCCAGGGCTCGTCGACCGCGGAGCTGAAGATGGCCGCCATCAAGCAGGGCATGATCAGCCTGCGCATGAGCGGCATCCTCAAGGTGCTCGACGGCGTGACGACCACCGAAGAGATCCTGCGCGTGACGATGTCGGACTGACGCCTTTCTTTGCGGAAAGGCGCAGAGGCTTTTGCCCCGGCGTCACAGCTCGATACAATCGAGAGCGATGACGCAGCCTGCCGACGTTCGAGTCAATCTCCACCAGCTCCTCAAGGCGATGGTGGAAAAGGGGGCCAGCGACATGCACATCACCGCCGGCGCGCCGCCCTTGCTGCGCATCGACGGTGAGGTGATCCCGCTCAAGCTGCCGCCGCTCACGCCGGTCGACACGAAGCACCTCAGCTACTCGATCATGACCGAGGAGCAGAAGATCGCGTTCGAGAAGGACAGCGAGCTCGATCTCTCGTTCGGCGTGAAGAACCTCTCGCGGTTCCGCGGCAACATCTATCTGCAGCGCGGCGCCGTCGCGGCCGCCATCCGGACCATCCCGTTCAAGATCCTTTCGTACGACGAGCTCGGCCTGCCGCCGGTCATCGCGGACATCGCCGCGAAGCCGAACGGCCTCGTGCTCGTCACCGGTCCGACCGGCTCCGGCAAGAGCACGACGCTCGCGTCGATCATCGACAAGATCAACAGCGAGCAGCGCGTGCACATCCTCACCATCGAGGATCCGATCGAGTACCTCCACCCACACAAGATGGCGGTCGTGAACCAGCGCGAGATCGGCGCCGACACGGCCTCCTTCAAGGGCGCGCTCCGCTACGTTCTCCGGCAGGACCCCGACGTCGTGCTCGTCGGCGAGATGCGAGACCTCGACACCATCGAGGCCGCGCTCACCATCGCCGAGACGGGTCACCTCGTGTTCGCGACGCTCCACACGAACAGCGCCGTTGCCACCATCAACCGCATCGTCGACGTCTTCCCGGCGCACCAGCAGGACCAGGTCCGCAACAAGCTCTCGTTCGTCCTCCAGGGCGTCATCACGCAGCAGCTCATGCCGCGCGCGGGTCAGCCCGGCCGGTGCCTCGCCATGGAGATCCTCGTGCCGAACGCCGCCATCCGGAACCTGATCCGCGAGAACAAGATCCACCAGATCTACGGCTCGATGCAGGTCGGTCAGGACAAGCACGGCATGATGACGCTGAACCAGTCGCTCATGAACCTGTACCTCCGGCGCTTCATCTCGCTCGAGCAGGCGCTGCTCCAGTCGAACGAGGTCGACGAGCTGAAGGCGATGATCGAAGCCCGCCAGAAGGCCGGAGCTACGGGCGAGAACCGCCCGCACGCGCGCTGAGCCGACCGAAGAGGGTCACGCGCCGCCGGCCGCCTGCTTCTTGATCGATCCGTCGGCGATGCCCTGCGTGGTCTGCGCGTGGCCGCCGATGAGGACGCCCTTCACGAAGACCTGCGGGAACGTCGGGTAGCCGCTCCACAGCTTGATCGCGAGGCGCGGCTTCCACCCGGAGAGGTAGCTGCCGTACTCCAGGTACTCGAACGTGATCCCCGCGTCGGTGAGCGCCTTGCGCGTCTTCTTCACGAAGGGGTTCTGCGCCATGCCGACGACGACGACCGGATGCGTCTCCGTCGTCTTCGCGACCTCCGCGATCACGTCGGCGTGGAAGGCGGCGATCTCGCTGGCAGCGGTGGGCGCGAGACGGGAGGAGTCGAGGAGCGGGCGGGCGGACATGGCGGCGATGGTACTGACCTCGCGGCCTGACGGGTGGGCCAAGTTGGGCCGGCCGGGCCGGCCGCCCCGTGCGCTATTCGCCGGCTTTTCCGCGTCTTCCGCGAAGGCGCGGGCGGTGCGGAACTTGCTGAGCATGCGGGCATGAGGCGTCTTCTTCCGTTCTCGCTCGGCCTGGCGGGTCTCGCCGCGGTCACGATCCTCGCGACCCCTGGGCCGGCCCACGCCGTCGCGGCGCCGCCGTGCGCGCCGGCCACCATCACTCCGCGCGCCGCGGCCGTGCCGGCAAACTTCCCGGGGTTCGCCTACACGGCGTCGCAGGGCACCGCCGCCGACGTCCATCTGAAGGCCGGCGGCGAAGCGCAGGCCGTCGTCGTGACCCCCGGCGAGGGCGGCCTCCTGAAGGTGACGACCGTGAAGCCGCTCGCCGCGGGGACCAGCTATTCGCTCGACTGGGAGAAGGTCTGCACGTACGGCATCACCCCGCCGCCCGAGCCGTTCTCGTTCACCGTCACGCCCGAGGCGCCGCTGCCGACGACCCTCGGCGCCGCGCCGGCCGCGCCCTCGGTGTCGACCCGTGATCTCGGGAGCACCGCGTTCACGATCACGACCTCGGTGACGCTCGCGCCCGAGATGAAGCCGTGGCTCGCCGCCTACCAGCTGCTCGTCCTGCTCGATGGGCGCCTCGTCGCCACGAAGGCAACGCCCGGGGACGGGGACACGGTGGCGCTCGTCGCCGACGGCTGGTGCGACCAGGCCTTCGCGTCCCGCTCGGATCACAAGGTCAGCGTCCGTGGCCGCCTCACGTTCGCGCCGACGGTGGAGACCCCGCCCGTCGATCTGACGTTTGCGTGCCCTGCGCCGAAGGTCGCCGTGCTCCCCAGTGATCCTGCCACGCCGCCGCCCGGCGTCACCCCGCGCCCGGCCTCCACCGTGGGAGTGACCCCCGGTACCGCGGGTACGACGGGGGGCTGCGCGACCGCGCCCGGCGCGCGGGACACATCGTTCGCGGCCCTCGGCCTCGGGGCGCTGGCGCTCGTCAGCGCGCTTGCCCGAAGGCGCGCATCCGCTGCCACGCGCCGTACGTGAACGATCGCCACGCCCACTCGAAGGGACCGAAGGCGAAGCGGCGCAGCCACCACCTGCTGGCGAGCAGCTGCGCCGCGTAGAGGGCGACGGCCATGGCGCATGCCGGCGCGACCGCGAGCCGGCCGAAGAGCCCGAGCCCCCATCCGTAGAACACCGCGCCGAGCACGAAGGACTGCGTCAGGTAGCTCGTGAGCGCGGTCCGTCCGAGCGGCGCGAACACGGCGAGCACGCGCGCGCCGAGCGGCCGCTCGGCGACGAGGAGCACCAGGGCCGCGTACCCGAGGGCCTGCACGATCGGCGCGATCACGAGCCGGAGCTGCTGCGGGATCCCGCGGAGTGACCAGGCGGGCACCATCGCGCTGACGACCAGCGCAGCGAGCCCCAGCGTGGCCACCGCGAGGCGCGGAGCGAGGTGCACCCCGCGGCGGAAGACGCCCTCGCGCCACGCGGCCGCGCCCAGCAGGAAGAGCGCGAGGACGCGGGGCGCCACCCACACGAGCAGCGCCGCGATCGGAGCTACCTCTGCGATCCGGAACCGGAGAACGGTGAGGAACGATCCGGCCGGATACACGTGGCTCGCGAGCGCAACATGGGCCGCCAGCGCCTCGTTCGAGGGGAACGACGAGGGCAGGGGGAGCGGCAGCACCTGCGCGACGAGCAGCGCGACCGCAAGACCGACGATTGGGCGCGTCCGCAGCGCGAGGAGCGGCGCCGCCATCATTCCGAGGACCGCGTACAGCGTGAGCACGTCCCCGTTCCACACGAGGAAGAGGTGCGCCAGCCCGACGACGAGCAGCATCCCGAGCCGCCGCGCGATGTACGGCGCGAAGCGCGTGCCGCGGGCGACGACGCGCGCGCGCTGCGCCTCGAGGCCCACCCCGAAGAGAAACGAGAAGAGGCTGAAGGCCTTCATCTCGAGGGCCGTCTCGATCGCGGCGAGGAGCGCCCGATCGAGGCCCGACCCGGAGGGCGGATCGGGCAGGAACTGCGCGAAGATCGAGACCCGGAAGCTCGTGACCAGGTTGACGACGAGCACGCCGAAGAGCGCGAGCCCGCGGAGCGCATCGAGGGTCGTCGAGCGCTCTCCGGCCGTTGCGGCGTTCGTCACCGCCGCAGGGTATCAGGCTGCGAGCAAGGTGGGCGCGAGCCGCTCGAGCAGCCGGAGAGCATCGCGTGACGACGGCACCCCGGAGGCCTGCTGCACGTCGTGGTCGACGGGCGCCGCGAGCTCGCTGGCGAGGGCGGTGATGGCGGCGCGACGTTCGCGCGCGAGGCGCGCCCGCGCCGCGCCATCGAGACGCTCCTCGATCCACGCCGCGAGATCCCAGGAGAGGGCGGCGTGCTCGGTCTCCTCGTCGGCGATGGAGCTCATGGTCGCGCGCACCTCGGGGTCGCACGATGCCTGCGCCTGCGCGTGCGCGACGAGGGCGCCGTACGTCTCGCGCACGCAACCCTCGCGCGCATTGTCGAGCGCGATCTCGAAGAGCGAGAGCAACGCCGACTCGCGCTCGATGCGCGGCGCAGCGGGACGCACCCCGTACCGCGTGGCGAGGCGACGGGTGGCGCGCGCATGACGGATCTCGTCGCGGGCTGCCTTCTTGATGCGTGCCAGCAGCTCGCGGGGCGCCCCGTGCGCCTCGAGCTGACGATGAAGGCGCCGGAAGGCAACGACGCTGGCCGCCTCGAGCCGGGCCATCTGCGCGAAGTGCTCGCCGACCGCGAGGTCGCTGCTGGCGCCGTCCTCGTGGTAGCCGGCGGGCCGGCGACCGGCGACGGCGCAACCCAGCTTATCACCCGTGTGCTGCTCGGAGGTGATCGTCACCTTGCCGTCGTATGCGACGTGCACGTCGGTGATGACGAGCTCCTTCTCGCAATCGGTGGTGACGAGGTCCTTCAGGTCCCAGCCGCCGTCCGCGTAGCGGTACGTCGACGAAGGCGTACCTTCACCGCGGCCGCAGCTCGTCGCATAACCGACGCGAGCCGCCGACCAGACCGCCTCGCCGGCAGTATCGAAGGTGCCGATGAGCGCGGCGACCTCGTCGTCGGTGCGGGCCACCCCGATGTCACCCCCGCGCGTGTAGAGGAAGTAGGACGCAAAGCACGCGTAGCCCCCGTAGCCCGCGTCGGGGTGTGCCGCGACGCAAGCCTCGCGCGTCCCCGGCAGGAGCCGGTAGCCCTCCACCTCCGCCTTGCACGCCGCCGGATCCGCGGCCGTCGCGCAGGGGGTGCCGGTGCCCTCGCCGCTGTAGGCGGCCCAGCCGTCGCCCTGCGCCGTCGGGTCCGGCACGACCGGGCGCGGGTACTGCGAGCTCTCGACCGGAAAGGCCGACTCGCTCCGCTGCACGATGTAGTCGACGGGCGGGCTCGCCTTGATGGCCTTCGGCAACGCCAGCGAGCCGTCGTTCACGTCACACAGGGACGTGAAGCTCACCGGCTGGCCGCTCGAGCCGCCCGAGCTGCTGGACGACCCGTCGAGCGTCGTGGTCCCGCCGCCGCAACCGGCGAGCGCGGGCGAGAGCAGCGCCGCCGACCCGAGGACGCGCGCGAACGTGTGGCGGAGACGGGCTTCGGTGATCCTCGACATGTCCGTCCTCCTCGCAACCGTTGTGCCTGGAGGTCAGGCCCACGAAGTGCCGGAAAACCAGGGCTACGGTACGTTCCCGGTGTGCCAGCCTGTGACACGGACACGCGCCGCGCGTCGTGGCCCGCTCAGCGCTTCTTCGCGAGCCTGGCCGCGCCGACCTTCTCGGCGGCGGTCACCAGATCGGGGTTGGCGAAGGCACCGAGGGCCTTCACGTAGTCGGCGCCCTTCCGCGTGTCCTTCACGGCGCCATAGCCGCTGGCTGCGATGAGGCGCGCCGGCAGGGGCGCGAGCGCCGGCGGCGGATCCTCCTGCGAGAGGATGGCGCGCGCCTCGTCGACCTTGCCGTGCGCGGCGACCGCGTAGGCCCGCAGCCACTTCGCGAGCGGGCCGCCCACGTTGGGGTACGTCTTGAAGAGCGCGATGGCCTCGGTCGATCGGTTCAGCGCGACGAGGGTGTACACGCGCTCGGCGAGCCCGCGCACGGTGACCGTCCCGCTGTCGAGGGCGAGCTTGCTGAGGCGGTCCGCGTCCTCGTTCTTGCCGTCCCACCGCGCGAGCCGCGCGAGGCGCACCGCGCGGATCGGCTTCGCGTCGCCGGTCCACTTGGCGGCGATCTTGTGCGCGAGATCGAGGTCGCCGAGGTCGAGCGCCGAGTCCATGGCGACGATGTCGGCCCAGGGCCCCTCGTCGTCGGCCATGTCGAGCGCCTTGTCGCCGGCGAGCGCCTGCGGATTGCCGGCGAGGAGCTGCTGCCCGCGCACCAGCGGGACCAGGAACGGAAGGCGGCGCGTGTCCTCGGCAAGATTCTCGATGGCGGACTTCATGCGGTCGCCGTCGAGCTTCTCGTAGGCGACGACGGCGGCGACGATGGCGACGTCGGGCGAGCTCTGGGGCAGCTCCTCGGTCGCCTTCAGCGCCTCGTCGAGCCGCGCGCCGAGCAGGGCGACGCGCGCCGCGAGAACGCGCGCCGGCGGGTACACGGCCGAGTACGACACGGCGGTGAGCGCGCCCTTCCGCGCGAGCGCCTCGTTCCCCATCATGAGCGCGATCGAGCCGAGCCACGAGGCGACGCCCGGCGTGTCGCTCACCGCCAGCCCGCGCGTGAGCGCCGCGACCGCCTCGTCGTTCTTGTGCTGCTCGATGGCGAGGAGCGCGCGGCATGCGGGCGCGACCGCCTGGAGGGGCAGGGGCAGCGCATCCTGCTTGTCGGCGATGTCGCGCGCCTCCGCGATGGGCTCGCCGCGCAGCGGATCGCGCGCCCAGGCGACGGCGGTGAGCGCGACGCCCTCGAGGCGGTCGGGATGCCTGGCCCGGAACTCCTTCGCGAGCTCGCCGGCCCGGCGCGGGTCCCCGTCGACGGCCGTGGCGCGCGCGAGCAGGATCTGCCCGAGGACGAGCTCGGGATCGAGCTTCACCGCGGCCTGGTAGCGCTCGATGGCGCGCGCGTCACCCGCGCGCTCGAACGTCGCGCCGGCGACGATCTGGTACCAGGCGTCGTCGTCGGCCTTGCCGTCCCACTTCGCGATGGTGCTGGCCGCGCCCGCCGTGTCGCCCTGGAAGAGGAACGAGGCGACGTAGGCGAAGGCGACGTTCTTCTCGGGGACGCCCACGTCCTTCGCGCGGTTCGTGCTGTCCTCGAAGGCGACGCTCTCGCCGCTCTTCAGGAGACCGAGGGCCACGCGCTCGTGCAGCCAGGTGAGCGCGGCATGCGGCGAGCGTGACTCGAGCTCGAACGACCTCCCGAGCTGCTGCTCGGCCCCGTCGAGGAGCTTCGCGTCGCTCGCGCGCAGGCTGGCATCGACGTTCGCGAGGACGTTCTCGGCCTCGACGTGCGCCTTCGCGCGGCTGGTGTTCACGTACGTGAACGCGCCGAAGGCGCCGCCCACGATGAGCGCCGCGAGGCCGCCGAGCAGCGCGTAGCTGCCGATGCGCCGCTTGCCTCGCTCGGGCCGCGCCCAGCCGAACACCTGGGCGCGGACCGCGCCGTCGGGCTCGAAGACGCCGGCGATCTGGAGCGCATCGAGAACGTCCCGCGCCTCGGGCATGGGCTGACCACTGGCCGAGATCGGCCGCGGCGCGCGCGGCGGTGCGAGGAAGGGATTGACCGGCGGCTCCTGCGGGAGGGCCGGCAGGTTCGCGCCGTGCCGCGCGCCCAGGCCGGGTCCGTGCTCGCCGACGGAGGCCGGCGGCGGCTCCGAGCTGCCGGCGCTTGCACCGCCGCGCGACGAGAACGGCATCGTCCCCGCACCGACCGCAGCCCGCTCCTCGATCGACCGGAGCAGCGCGGGCGCCTCGTTCGCGCCCGTCTGCGGAGGATGCTGCGCGAACGGATCACGACCGGCGAGGAGCGCCGCCTTCACGTCGGCGCTCGAGCGCACCTGGGTCTCGATGTCGTCGTCGAGGTCGCGGCGCGGGGGCGGGGCCGCGGCCGGCACGTGCCTTCGCTGCTCACCCTGGCGCGCCTCGTCTGGCGATCTCGGGAAGCGGGCGATCTCGTCGGCCACCGCCATCATCCCCGAGGACTGCTGTGTCGGCACGAGCGCGCGGGCCCGCTCGAGCCAGCGCGCGGCGTCGTTCGTCGCCCCGAACTGCAGCGCGCGCTCCAGGACCTTCTCGGCGCGCTCCGCATCGCCGCGCCGGAGGAGGACCTCACCGAGGAGCACGAACACCTCGCCGTCGCGCGGCGCGAGCCTCCCCGCGGCGATGAGCACCTGCTGCGCGTCGTCGAGGCGGCCGGTGCCGATGTACATGCGGGCGGCCGCCGAGAGCGCGCTCGCATCGAGCTGCCGCGATGCGTAGCTGCCCACGATCTCGACGAGGTCGGCGCGCGCCGAGCCGCGAAGCGCGTGGCACATCGCGATCGTCTGCGCGACGTCGGGGTTCCTCTGCCAGGTGGCGAAGAGCTTCTCGAGGTCGACCGACTCCTGCATCGAGACGAAAGCCAGCCTAACGAATTTTGCAGCGTTGTGTGCGGCTAAGGCCTGCGCGACACTGCCTTATCGAAGGGGAGCGCATGAACGAAGCGACGTTCGAGCAAAGTCACGGGTTCGAGCAGGGCGAGGTCACGGGGAACGTGCGCCTCGGCAGGCTGGAGGCGATGTACGAGGAGCTCTACGCCGAGGTGATCGACGACGGCGTCATCACCCAGGACGAGCGCAACCAGCTCGACAACATGGCCGACAGCCTCGGCCTCGATCGCGGGCGTCTGCGCCGCCTCGAACAGGCTCTCCAGGCCGCGTACGAGGCGCGCAATCGCATCGTCATCAAGGACCTCTCGATGGACGACGCGCCCCCGCCGGCGACCATCATGCCCCTCGAGCCGGCGACCGATCATCGCACGCTGGCGCTCGAGCGGCGCATCAAGTTCCTGGAAGGCCGCATCCGCGAGCTCGAGCGCGATCTCGAGGAGGCGCGGTCGCAGGTCAGCGTCGAGGTCGACTTCTCGGACGCCGGCCCCGGCGGCGGCACCACGCGTGACCTCCCGGAGGAAGATCCCGCGGAGCTCGCACGCCGGGTCCGCGCCGACCCGCGCGACGACGGAACGCTCCACGCCCTCTTCCGCCTGTACAAGAAGAGCGGCGACCTCGATCGCCAGTGGTGCGTGGCGCAGGTGCTCGCGTACCTCGGCGCGGCGGATGGCGAGGAGCAGGAGCTCTACGCCAGGCATCGCGAGGCCGCGCTGATCCGGCCCACCGCGTCGGTGACCCAGGAGGCGTGGCGCCGGCTCGTCTCGCACCCCGAGGAGGAGCCGCTCATCGGCGAGATCTTCGGCGTCGTCGTCTCGGCGGTCCTCATCGGGCGGCTGTCGGCGTTGCGGCGCGACAAGCAGCTCGTGAAGCTCGATCCGGCGAAGGCGCAGGATCCCGTGAAGAGCACGATCCAGGCGGTGCGCTGCTTCCACTGGGCCGAGCAGATCCTCGGCATGCGGTCGCCGCCGCTCCACGCTGACCCCGACTATCCGGGGTTCGTCGAGATGGTGCCGGGCGTCCCGCCCTCCTCGCGCATCGGCGGCGCCGCGCTGTCGGGCCGGAGCGCCGCGGAGCTCGCGTTCGTCGCGGGCCGTCACCTCGCCTGCTACCGCGAGGAGCACTTCGTGAAGATGCTCGTGCCGCAGGCGCGCGGGCTCGAGGACATCTTCCTCGCCGCGCTCTCGATCGGCAACCCCGGGCTGCCGCTGAGCGCGCAAGTGAAGGCGCTCGTCGTTCCGATCGCGAATGCCATCGAGCCGATCCTCGAGCCGGCCGCCATCGATCGCCTGCGTGGTCACTTCCTCCGCTTCGTGGAGGAGGGCGGGCGCACGAACCTCGCGCGCTGGGCGATCGCGGTCGACCGCTCGAACGCGCGCGCCGGCCTTCTCCTCGCCAACGATCTCAAGGCGGCACACGCCGTGACCGCCCTCGAGGACGCCACGCATCTGAACGAGAAGATGGACGATCTCATGAGCTTCGTCGTCTCCGACCGCTACTCGAAGCTCCGGAAGCAGATCGGGATCGCGCTCCCCGGCGTCCTTTCCTGAGGCCCGCCCTTACGCAGCGCGCCATCCCGGCCCCCGCGCGATTCCGGCGCGCGGGGGTTGAGGTGGCGGGTCGCCCTTGTATCCTGCGCGGATGCGGATCGTGGCGGCAGAAGACGACGACCAGATGGCGCGCCTTCTCCAGCGTTGCTTGAAGAGCTGGGGGTACGAGACGATCCTGGCGCGCAACGGGCACGAAGCGTGGAAGATCCTGAAGCAGGCCGACGCCCCGCGGCTCGCCATCCTCGACTGGGACATGCCCGTGATGTCGGGCGTCGACGTGTGCCGCATGCTCCGCACCACGCCGCACGGCAAGGACGTGTACGTCCTGATGCTGACCGGCCGTCAGGAGAAGGACGACGTCGTGCAGGCCCTCGAGACCGGCGCCGACGACTTCCTCCAGAAGCCGTTCGACGCCCGTGAGCTCCAGCTGCGGCTCGCCAAGGGCGTGCGCGACACGATGCGCAACGACCAGCGGCGGACCAGCACGGTGCCGCCCGCCGGATCGCTACTCGACAACAAGTTCCGCCTCGAGAAGCTGATCGCCAGGGGCGGGATGGGCACGGTGTGGCTCGGCGTCCACGTGAAGCTCGGCGTGAACGTGGCCATCAAGTTCATGGACGCGGAGCTCGCGGAGAGCGCCGACTTCTCCACGTTCGACCGCGAGGCGCGCGCCGCTGCGCAGCTTCGCAACGAGCACATCGTCCGCATCTACGACCACGGCATCGACAGCGCAGGGTTGCCGTACCTCGTCATGGAGTACCTCAGCGGCGAGTCGCTCTCCGAGCGCATCCAGCGCCTCGGCCCGCTCAGCAGCGAGGACGTCGCGGCGGTGGGTGAGCAGACGGCCCGCGCGCTCTCCGAAGCGCACTCACGCGGCATCGTCCATCGGGACATCAAGCCCGAGAACATCCTCCTCGTCGACGATCCGGATCGCGCGTGCGGGTTCTGCGTGAAGGTCATCGACTTCGGCCTCGCCGACCCGAGCGGCGCGCGCGACAACAACGGCGAGCCGGGGATGCTCGCGGGCACGCTCCACTATCTGAGCCCCGAGTACCTCGGCGGGGACGCCGGCCCGGACTCGATGCTGGACCTCTGGGCCCTCACCGTCACGCTCTTCCACGCGGCGACCGGGCGTCTCGCCTTCGACGGCGAGACCGTCAACGAGATCTACGCGAAGCTCACGAGGGAGCCTTACCCCGTGCCCTCGTACCAGCAGCCGGCGCTCGGCCGGGCGTTCGACGCGTGGTTCGAGCGCGCGACGAGCCCACACCGCCACCGCCGCTTCCAGACCGCGCAGGAGCTCGCGCTCGCCCTCGTCGAGGCCTGCAAGCAGGCAAGCACGTCGGACAGCGGCATCTTCCTCGGTCCCGCCGAGGCCTCGCTCGCCACCGAGCCGGATCTCCGCTCGATTCATCCAGACGCAGACGCCCCCCTCTCGGAAGAGGGAGGCGTTCGCATCCGCCGTTAGCCGCGTCGGGCGCGGCCGGTGTCCTCCTTCAGGAGGTCGCGACCTTGCCGTTGAGGGCCGGCGAGGTGGCCGCGGCGTGGCCGGTGAGCTCCCCGCGGATCTTCGTGCGCAGCGCCTCGAGGTCCGGCGACATCGGCCGGCTCGCCGCGGTGGCGTCGCTCGCGTCGCCCAGCTTGTCGGACAGCAGCATCGCGAGCAGCGTCTCCATGACCGAGCCGCTCTGACCGCTGCCGCCCTGACCGCCCATCATGATCTTCGGAACGACGTCCACCTTCGCGGTTGCGATGGCGTCCGAGAAGTTCTTCATCACGCTCTGGGTCACCTGGAAGCGCGGCCCGCCATACGCGCGGACCTGCTCCTCGATCGCCATGGCCTCCGCGATGCCGACGCGTGCCACCTTGTCGGCCTGCGCCTCGCCCATCATCCGGACGCGCGCCGCGTCCGACTCGCCGAGCGTGCGCATCTGCATGGCCTCGGCCTCCGCCATCGTGCGCATCTGCGCCGCCTGCTGGACGCTCCGCTCGTAGGCGGCGCGGCCCTGGTTCGCCTCGATGGTGATGGCGACCTCGCTCTCGGTGAGCTGCTTCTGGCGATCGGCCCGGGCCATCGCCTCGCGCAGCTCTCGCTCCTTGCCGGACGCACGCTCCTGGCGCGCGTAGGTCTCGATCTGCTCCTCGGCGATCTGCCGCGAGCGCAGCTGCTCGAGGATGGTCGAGATGTGCTTGTCGTTCACGCCCGCCGCCGGGGTGCCGATGAGCACCTCTTCGAGCTCCAGGTTGTAATGCGTGAAGCGCGCCTTCATCTCCTCGCTGGAGACCGCCTGGATGATGCTCCGCTCCTGGAGGAGCTGGATGAGCGTGCGCGTCTGACCGACGTTCTTGAAGTAGGCAGCGACCATGGGGTCCAGCGTCTGCTCGACGAGGCGCTTCACGTCACCGAAGCGCTGCACGACGAGCGGGGCCTTGCGGTAGTCGATGTGCACGACCACCGAGAGCGGGAGGGAAGGCTCGAACGCGTCCTTCGTGATGAGCGAGACCTCGGAGAGGTTCTCGTCGAAGCGGTGGGAGCCGATCTCGCCCTTCGTCCACTTGAGGATGAAGTTCGTGGTGGGCACGGTGATGACCTTGCCGGCGTAGGTGTTGAAGGCGTACTTGCCCGGGAGCAGCGGCTCGCTCCACACGCCGCGCTCGCCCTTGCGAACGAGCTCGCCGTGCTTGTACTCGCTGCCCGAGAGGTCACTGCCGTCGAGCCCCGTGTACGAGACCACGACGCCGACGCTGCCCACCTCGACCACCGTCTTCGGAATGAGCTCGATGGTCGCGAAGAGGCGGTTGATGTTGTACGTGCCCTCGCAGAGCACCTGGAGCTGCCGACCGCGCATGCCGCCGGCGGCGAGGAACGCCTCCGGGTCCTGGAAGTTGTTGTGGTACGTGCGCGCGTCGTTGGGGTCGTCGCCGACGATGTTGGCGATGATCTGGCCGCTCGCGAGGGAGCGGCCGTCGTGCACCGTGACCACGCCGATCATGTCGTCGGCGCCCTTGATGACCACCGGGGTGAAGCCGCCGCGCTCCGCGATGGTCTGGCCCATCTGGCGGAACACCGCGTCCTCTTCGCGGCTCATGACGAGGTAGAACAGCTTGCCCTCGGTCACGACGAGGAACTGCGCGAGGTTGATGGCGTACGTGCCCTCGCGTAGGATCTGACGCTGCGGGCCGCGCTGCCCGCCGTTGGCGAGGAACTGCCGCACGTCCTGGAACTGCGTGGAGCTCGCGGTGCCGGCCAGCGTCTGCGTGGGGCCGAGGGCATGGCCGTCGCGCGCGAACACGTAACCGATCCGGCCCTGCGGGATGGTGACGAGGCCGGTCTTGTGGACCCGGTACTGGAACGGCGTGAGGTAGTGGAGACCACCGCGCAGCAGGTTCGGCTGGTAGCCAGCCTCACCGGCGAGGGCGATGAAGCCGCTCTTGACCGAGCCCTTCATGCTCCAGCGCTTCTCGATGACGCCGACCCGATCGTTCGGGATGTAGCGGACGCCGGAAGCGAGGACGAGGAGAGCGAGGAGCCCGAGCGCGACTCCGAACGAGACGAACCCGACCTGCGAGAGCATGGGGAATGTGACCTCCTGATGGAGCGATGCCCTGACGTGCTGGCCGTGGGCGGCTCGTGAGACGAGTCGCGGATCAGCACGCCGGAGCGGGGCGCCGTTCACGCATCATCGCGGACCGGCTTGGTGCGAAACGTTGGTCGCAGTGGAGGTTTCGCAACAGGAAATCCGACACCCCTGTCGGCACGCGCGATGCTCTGCGTACGCGCGGCGGGGCCTCGCGCCCGATGGCGCGAGCCCTCGGAATGCTACTTCGCGAGCGGAAGGATCGTGCTCGAGGGCAGGTAGCCCTCGACATGGCCGGCGACGACGCGCGCGAAGTCGGAGCTCTCGTCGACGAGCTCCACGCGCGCCGCCTCGGGAAGCGCCGCGACCGACGAGAGCACGACGTGTTGCGCGTCGAGGAGGCGTGCGTTCGGCGAGATGATCACCGCATCACGCACGTGCAGGCGCACGTTCCGTGCATTGTGCATGACGAGGGCCACCAGAACGAGCAGGCCCCCGCTGATCACGGCGGTCGTCACCCCGGCCACCTTGAGGCGCGGAAGCCGCGCCCGCGCCCGCAGCGCGATGCCCACGACGAGCGCCGCTGCGCAGAGGCACGCGACGATCGCCCACACGTCCTCCGGCAACAGACGCACGATCGAACGGCCCAGCGAGACGCCGCCTTCCACCTCGATGGGGTCGCCGGTGCGCGCGCGTCGCTTGGCGACCTCGGCCCGGACCGCGGCGAGCGCCCGGGCCGCGTCGCGCTGGAGCGCCGCGTCGTGCGAGAGCTCGCGCGCCTCCTCGAAGCCGTGCGCGGCGCGTCCGAGATCGCCCGGCTGCTCGAGCGCCGTGCCCGCTCTGACGCGCGCTGCATAGGCGAGCCCACGGTCGTAGCTGACCACTGCGTCGACGACGCCGCGGTCGCCGAGCGCCTCGAAGTCGGCGATGGCATCGACGGCGCGGCCCGAGGCGAGCGCTGCGGTGCCTTCGCGGAAGAGCGTGGGGGCCTCGCTCTCCTCGGCGGGAGCCGCGGAAGGAGCGTCGGCGTGTGCGGAGGGCGCCCAGAGGAGGAGCGCAAGTACGAGGCAGAGGCGACGGGTCATGCGCCGCCTTCGATCGCCGAGAGCACGGCGCGGGCTCGCTCCCACAGGGCGGCGGCGCTCTTCACGTCGACGCCCTCGGGCGAGAACCGCGCGTCCTCGCATTCCTTCGCGAGGGCGAGAATCTCGTCGGCGTGCGCCGTCGCCACGCCGGCGGCCGCGAGCTCCGCCTGCGAGGTGGCGCGGGCGGCGCCGCGCAGGTTCACGCCGGTCTCGGCGAGGACGCCGGCCTCGAGAGC
>JAQBQL010000028.1 GCA_028287035.1 Labilithrix sp.
CGCCGGCCGTCGCCGCTGCGCTGCCCCCGCCGCCCGCCGATGCCGCCGCGCCGGACGCCGGCCTCGTCCTGCCTCCGGAGGACGCGGGCGTCTCTTCGTGCCGGCTCGCCTACGGACCCGCGGAGCAGCCGTTCCGCGGGCCCGCCGCGCTCGTGGTGAGCGGCAGCGAGCTCCGCCTCGTCGCCAACGACGGGGGAAAGCCGCGGCTCTATCCGGTGCCGCTCGCCGCTCCGCCGCCGGCGAGCGCGCCGCCTGTCGTGCCGCCGGCCCCTTCGTCGTTCGCGGCGATGCGCTGGCCGGCGTGCGAGGTGGCGGGACGGTGGGCCTACTGCCAGGCCCCGGGGGGCACCGTGTACCGGACGACGCTCGGCGCTCACGACACGAAGGCGATCGCGAAGAGCCTGCCGAGCACGCGCATCGCCGCCGCCCCGCTCGGCCACGATCACGCCGTGCTCGCCACGCTCGACACGCGGCACACCACCGAGGGTGAGCGCCTCGAGGCGTTCGCCACGCTCGACGAGGGCGACGCGGTGCTGCTCTCCGACGAGGGTGCCGGGGCCACGGCGCTCCGGCTCGCGGCGCGCGGCGACGAGGTGGTCGCCCTCTACATCGACGCGCGCACCTCGATGGTCCCGGTCCACGCGCGCACGATGACCCTGAAGGGCGCGGAGCTGGCGCTGGCCGACGACGCCGTCGTGTACGTCGCCGGCTCGCCGGAGCGCGCCGTCGACATCGCGGTCGCCGGGAGCCCGCGTGCGCTCTTCACGCTGCTGCCCATCGCCAAGGACAGCCTGGACTTCGGCATGGCGGTCATCCCCGTCGCGCCGCGACCGAAGGACGAGGTGCAGGCGGTCTGGTCGATGTACCCGAACGGCCTCGATCCCGCGCCGGTCGGCGCCACGGTGAGCGAACGGCTCGTCGACGGCGGGACCGCGGAGGCCTTCGTCGCGCGCGTCCGTCCCGCGGAGCGCCAGGCGGGCTCCGACAAGGTGCTCGAGCTCGGCCGCCTCGACGAGGCAGGCGTCTTCCGCTCGCTCGGGGTCCTCGCCACGAACCGGCCGGTCACCGACATCACGATGGCGCGTGACGGCTTCGGCTCGCTGTGGATCCTCTACGGGGACACGAAGTCGACGTGGCTCGAGCGGCGCGTGTGCCCCTGAGCGTCAGGGGCTGGTGACGCCCAGGTACGCGACGCACGACTCGGCGGCGCGGTGATCGGCGCTCACGATGTATTCCGCGGGCAGCAGCGGAGGACGGGCCGGACCGTCGTGGCCCGGCTCGCCGGACAGGGCCGACCACTGCGTCTGCGTCCCGTTGTCGAAGGTGCAAGATACACGTATCGCGCGGCCCGCCGGCAGCCGGATGCCGTCGCGGAGCACGTAGGCCGCGTCCCACGCCCAGCGCCATGACGGGATCTCCAGCAGCGTCGTCCAGGCGCCGGGATCGCGCTCGACCTCGACGCGCATGCTCGCGCCGTGCGTGTTCATCCGTCCCTGGACGACGTGCACCACGCTCTCCTCGGTGACCTTCGCGGCGCACGTGGTGGACGCGAAGAAGTGCTCGGGCGCCGGCACGCCGAAGGGGAGCGCGGCAGTCAGGGCGGCGGCCGTGGTCCCGCAGGAGGCGAGGAGCGCGTCGGCGCGCGCCCGCACCGTGGCGGGGGTCGCCGGGGCACGCGCGTAGCGGGCGAACGCCGCCTCGCGGCTGCACGCGTCACGCGGGTCGGTGGTCAGCCCGGCCGGGCAGGGGAGCTCCACGGGCGCCTCGACGGTCGCGAGCGTGATCGGCCGGAGCGCCGCCGCTTCGGCGCCGGACGCGAGCCACAGGCGCACCCCCGACCGGTCGAGGGCTCCGGCGAGATGCTGCACGGCGTAGTGCACGCGCATGAGCACCGCGCCGCCGGCGGGGATGTCCACGCGCGTCCCTTGCGGAAGCGTGCTCCCGTCCTGCGCGGCGCCCGTCCCGTTCGCGCCGAGCGGCGGACCGTGCGGCAGATCCCCGAAGCCGGCGCCGCACTCGAAGCCGGCGCGGCCGTCTGCTCCCTCGCGCGCGCGCGCCGCTGCGGCCGCGGCCGGATCGAGCGGAACGCCGGAGAGCGAGTGAATGCCGATGGGGGTCCCGGCGCGCCACTGCGTCGCGACCACCGAGGCGCCGCGCGGGTTGCCGCCGGGCAGGTCGAGGACGAAGCAGCGGACCTCGTCCGTCACGAAGGACGTGCTCGGGCCGGCGTAGACGACGGGCATCGTGAGCTCGAGATCGGCGGCGCGCGCCGGGAGGACGGGCACCACCGGCGCGCGCTCGGCGTGATCCGCGCGGTCGCCGAGCGGGGCGCCCGCGTCCGCCCAGCCCCTGAACAGCGCGATCTCGGCGGCGGTCAGGGAACGCGCGTCACGGAGCGCCGCGCCGCTCCCGGACGGCGGCCAGGGCGGCATGTACCCGGACTCCACGCGGCCTTCGACGAGCACGGCGAGCGCGACGGCGGTCGGTCGGTCGAGCGGGAAGCCTCCCGTCCCTTGCGCGACGTGACAGCCGTCACAGCGCGTCTGGACGAGCGGCTCGATGTCCCGGTACCAGGTGGGCGGACCGCTCACCGCGGCCGGAGCGCCGGCGTCACCCGACGATCCGCACGAGGTCGCCGCGGCGAGCGCGAGGGCGATCGACGCGAGGTGAGCCTGAGTCGTCCGCACTCGAGAAAGGAATGATAATCTCGAAGAGAGCCGCGAATGTCGTCTTCCTCGGGTTCCTCCGGTTCACCCCCGCGCGTGCCACCGAATCCGTTCCCGCGGTCGAACCCCGTGCAGCAGACCGCATCGGCGTTCGCCCGCTCCGACACGGTCCCGCCGCCGCCCGCCGCGATCTTCACGATCGGTGACCTCATCGCCGAGACCTACGAGGTCCGGTCGATCCTCGGCCACGGCGGCATGGGGCAGGTCTTCGACGCCCACGATCGCGGGCTCGGTCGGCGCGTTGCGATCAAGGCGAACTTCCCGGGAATCCCGCACTCCGTCCGCACCGAGGCGCAGGCGCTCGCGGCGGTGCGTCACCCCGGCGTCGTCGGCGTCTACGCGCTCGGCGCGCACCGCGGCGTCGACTACATGGTCATGGAGCACGTCGCGGGCGTCACGCTCGCCCATCATCTCGAACGGCTCGAGGGCGCCGGCCTCCCGCTCGCCGAGCGGCTCGACATGCTCATCGCCATCGCCGACGGGCTCGCCGCGATCCATCGCGCCGGCATCTCGCACGGCGACGTGAAGCCCGAGAACGTGCTCCTGTCGGCGAGCGGCCGCGTCGTCCTCACCGACCTCGGCCTCGTGCGCGCCGCCTACGAGCCGGACGGCGGCCTCGTCGCCGGGACGCCGTCGTACATGGCGCCCGAGATCATCTCGAAGCGGTACGTCAACGCCGGCTGGCACCTCGTCGACCTCTACGCGTTCGGCGTCCTCGCCTACCGCATGATCGCCGGCAATCTCCCGTTCCGCGCCGAGGACGACCTCGACGTCGTCATCATGCACGCCGAGATCTCGCCGCCGAAGCTCGCCGAGACCGCCAAGGTGAGCCGCCGCCTCAGCGAGCTCGTCGAGCAGCTCATGGCGAAGGAGCCCACCGACCGTCCCCCGAGCATGGACGCGGTGGTCTGGCAGCTCCGCGGAGCGAAGGACGAGGTCGTGCGGTCGGGTCATCCTTCGGCGGCGCCGCTCACCGTGCTCGTCGTCGACGACGATCCGGACATCGCCCGCCTCGTCGCGATGTACGTGAAGCAGGGCGCGCCGTCGGCCGAGATCACCATCGCGTCCGACGCGCAGAAGGCGCTCGAGGCGTTCCGGAAGAAGCCGCCGCGTCTCGTCTTCCTCGACCTGATGATGCCGAAGATGAGCGGCTTCGAGCTCTTCACCTACCTCCGCGGCGTTCACCTCGTCGACGCCTCGACGGTGGTGGCGATGAGCGCCGGCGGCTCCGCGACCGACGTCCAGCTGATGCTGGAGCTCGGCGCGCACGATTTCATCTCCAAGGGACCCGAGCTGCGGGGCCGCGTGACGCAGATCGCCGCGATGCTCGCGAAGACCCAGGGCTGACACCTCGGCCCGCGGCGCTCCGGCGCGTGCATGGTAGAACGGGAGCCCTCATGGCGGCCGAAACCGATCCCCTCGCAGGCACCCGTGCCTACTACGACGAGTTCTCGAAGATCTACGAGAAGCACCGCCGTCCCAACGACGCCGACGGCTACCACGCGCTCGTCGACGACCTCGAGGTCGACCTCTGCGCGCGCTACGGCACGGGCAAGGACATCCTCGAGTGCGGCTGCGGCACGGGCCTCATCCTCGAGCGGCTGAAGGGCTTCGCGAGCCGCGCCGCCGGCATCGATCTCTCGCCGGGGATGCTGGAGCTCGCGCGGTCGCGCGGCCTCGAGGTGAAGGAGGGCAGCGTCACGGAGCTGCCCTTCGACGACGCCACCTTCGACGTGACCTGCTCCTTCAAGGTGCTCGCGCACGTGCCCGACATCGGCAAGGCGCTCGCCGAGATGGCGCGCGTCACGCGCCCCGGCGGGGTCATCCTCGCCGAGTTCTACAACCCCCTCAGCTTCCGCGGCCTCGCCAAGAAGCTCGGCCCGGCGGGCAAGGTGGGCGAGCAGACGAAGGAGAGCGCCGTCTACACGCGCTTCGACGCGCCGTGGGTCCTCCCGCGAATCCTCCCGCCGAACACGCGGATCGAGGCCTCGCGAGGCATCCGCATCGTGACCCCGGCTGCGCTCGCGATGCGGGTCCCCGTCCTCCGGGGAATGCTCCGCAAGGCCGAGTGGTTGCTGTGTGATTCGCCGGCCGCGAAGCTCGGGGGCTTCTACGTGGCGGTCATCCGGAAGGGCTGATTTTCCCGGCAACTATCGCCCCGCCGTCCCGCCTGCGGGTCCTATACTGACCGCGATGCGAATCTTCGCGCGCGCGTTCAAGCTCATCGCGCTCTTCGCCGTCTTCGGCATCGCCGCCTTCCTCGCCTTCCGCCTCCACGGCGGCGGGCTGTGGGAAGGGCTGGCCCCCGCGAATGCCGCGGGCGCCGACCACGACTCGAAGACCCACACGCCGTCCAACTACGACCTCACCCAGCTCAAGGTGGTGAACGAGGTCCTGAAGAGCGTTCGCGACAAGTACGTCGACCCGAAGCGCGTGAAGCCGAAGGACATGCTCCTGTCCTCGCTCAACTACGTCCAGCGCGACGTGGCGCAGGTCATCGTGCTGCACGACGAGAACCAGCCGACCGTGAAGGTGCGCGTCGACACGCAGGAGCGCGAGTTCCGCGTCGACAACGTGCTCGGCCTCTGGGACGTGAGCGCACGGCTCCGCGAGGTCTTCGGCTTCGTGCAGGAGAACCTGAAGGGCACCGAGGTCGACCTCCGCGAGGTCGAGTACGCGGCGTGCAACGGCATGCTCCACACGCTCGATCCGCACAGCGTCCTGCTGTCGCCCGAGGCGTACAAGGAGATGAACCTGTCGACGAGCGGCCAGTTCGGCGGCCTCGGCATCGTCATCTCGATCCGCGATCAGCAGCTCACGGTCATCAACCCGATGCCCGGCACCCCGGCGTTCCGCGCCGGCGTGAAGAAGTACGACCGCATCGTGAAGATCGGCGGCGAGTCGACGCTGAACATGGGCCTCAACGAGGCCGTGCAGCATCTCCGCGGCGCGCCCGGCACGAAGGTCACCGTGTTCATGCGCCGCGACGGGCCCGACGGCTTCCAGCAGCCGCGCCCGTTCGAGCTCACGCGCGAGATCATCAAGGTGGCGAGCGTCGAGCACAAGCTGCTCGACGGCAACGTCGGCTACGTGCGCCTCAAGCAGTTCCAGGCGAACACCGCCAAGGACCTCGACGAGGCGCTCCTGGACATGAAGAAGGGTGGCGAGCTCAAGGGCCTCGTCCTCGATCTCCGCGGCAACCCGGGCGGCCTCCTCGAGCAGGCGGCGCGCGTGTCCGACAAGTTCCTCACGAGCGGCCCCATCGTCGCGACCGTCGGTAACCCCGGCTCCGGCGAGGACCGCGAGGAGAAGGTCGCGCACCCCGAGGGCACCGAGCCGAACTACCCGATCGCGCTGCTCGTCAACGGCTCCTCGGCCAGCGCCAGCGAGATCGTCGCCGGCGCGCTGAAGAACCACGACCGCGCGGTCGTCGTCGGCGAGACCACCTTCGGCAAGGGCTCGGTGCAGCTCGTCTTCACCGAGCTCCCCGATCGCGCGGCCCTCAAGCTCACGATCGCGCAGTACCTCACCGAGCCGGGCGACATCTCGATCCAGGGCACGGGCGTCACGCCGGACATCGAGCTCGACCCGATGACCGCCGACACGCAGGAGATGGACCTCACCGTCGACACCGGGACGATGCTGAAGGAGCGCGATCTCTCGCGAAGCCTCCTCAACGCCCGGATCAAGGAAGGGCAGAAGCCGCAGGAGGTCGTCCGCTACAACCTCCCCGAGTCGCTCCGTCGTGAGCTGCGCGAGCGCGGCGGCGATCCCGACGAGGTCATGGGAAGCGATTTCCCGAGCAAGGACTTCCCGGTCAAGTTCGCGCGCGACCTCGTCGCGAAGGTGCCCCAGGGCAAGCGCCTCGAGCAGCTGAAGGCCGCCAAGCAGGTCATCAACGACGCGCGCTCGTCCGAGCTCCAGAAGGTGTCGACCGACCTCCAGGGCCTCGGCATCGACTGGAGCGACGCTCCCGCCGACCTGCCGCCGGCCGCGCAGAACGCCGCCCCGCCGAACGTCGAGGTGAAGGTCGAGACCGACAAGCCGAACAACGAGATCAACGCGGGCGACGCGATGAACCTGAAGGTCACCGTCACCAACAAGGGCGCGGTCGCCCTGAACCGGCTCGCCGCCGTGACGAAGAGCGACAACGCGCTCTACGACAACAAGGAGCTCGTCATCGGCAAGCTCGAGCCGGGCAAGACGAAGACCGCGACCATCCCGCTCGGGTGGTGCGAGGTCGAGGGCCACAAAGCGGGCTCCACCGCGGTCACGCCCGCCAACGCGCCGCGCACCTGCAAGATCCCGCGCGACACGCTCTCACGGCAGGACAACATCGCGGTGCGCTTCGACGAGGCGCGCGGTCGTAGCCCCGTCGCGCAGAACCTCCGCGTTGCGGTGAAGGCGCTCGAGCGCCCGCTCTTTGCCTACAGCTACCAGATCGCCGACGGTCGCAAGGGCAACGGCGACGGCAAGGTGCAGAAGGGCGAGCACCTCACGATGTACCTGTCGGTGAAGAACGTCGGCAAGGGCAAGAGCTTCGAGACGCAGGCGAACCTGCGGAACCTCTCGGGCGACGGCCTCCTCCTCCACGAGGGACGCTTCGACATCTCCAACATGCAGCCCGGCGAGGTGAAGAAGGTGACGTTCACCTTCGACGTCGAGGCGCCCCTCGCCGACCCCGAGGCGAAGGTCGAGCTCTCCATCGCCGACCGCGACCTCCGCGAGACCGTCATCGAGAAGGTCCGCATGCCGATCGCCGTCCCGAGCGCGCTCACGACCGCGAGCGGCACGATGAAGGCGAAGGGCAGCGGCGCCACGCTCTACGAGGCTGCCGACGCGACGGCGCGTTCCTTCGGGCGGCTCGCCGCGGGCACCGCGGTGACGGTGCAGGCGAGCGCCGGTGACATGACCAAGGTCTCGCTCGGCGAGGGCCGCTTCGGCTTCGTGAAGACCGCGGAGCTCGAGGCCGGCGGCACGCCCGCGGCCACCGTCAGCTTCGACGAGGTGATGCGCCGGTTCCCGCCGACCATCGAGGTGCAGCCCGTCGTCCTCGCGACGAAGGATCCCTCCATCTCGGTGAAGGGCATGACGAGCGACTCGGACCGCCTCCTCGACGCGTACATCTTCGCGGGCAGCCGCAAGATCTTCTACCGCTCGAACCGCAACGGCCAGGACGCGAAGCGGATGCCGTTCGAGGCCACCGTGCCGCTGCGTCCCGGCGTGAACGTCATCACCGTGGTCGCGCGCGAGAACCCGGACACGGTGGGCCGCAAGACCATCATCGTCCGCAAGGACGGCCCGAACGGCGAGATCCTGCAGACCCCCAAGACGGAAGAAGACGGCGAAGCCGGGCCCGGCGGCGCCGACGACTGAGGAGGTTGGACCCCGCCACCGCGGGGTCTATGCTGCCGGTGTGAAACAAGGGGGCCTGCTCGGTCGTCGCGCGCTCGGATGGCTGGGTCCGCTGCTCTTCGTCGCTGCGGCGTGCGGCAAGGTCGCGAACGACGCTCCCGGTCCGGTCGTGACGACCCCCGCGTCCGACCTGGGGACGGCGTGCGCTTCGTCGACCGAGTGCACCTCGGGAAACTGCATCCCCGTGCTGGGCGCGCCCATCAGCGGCGGTGGCGTGTGCACGATCGCGTGCGAGTCGGAGGCGAGCTGTACGGTCGCCGGGTGGTCGTGCGTGCCACGACCCGGTGCCGAGAGCCTGTGCCAGTGCGCGAGCGCGCCCGGCGCGTGCAACGGGCGTGACGATGACTGCAACGGGAAGGTAGACGACTCTCCCGCGGACAGCGCGTGCGCCGATGGTCGGTCCTGCGAGGCAGGTGCCTGCGTCTGTCGCGGCACGCAGTGCGGCACGACCTGCGTCGACACGCAGACCGACCCTTTCCATTGTGGCGGGTGCGGCGTGACGTGCGGCGACGGGACAACGTGCGTGGCGGGGGCCTGTCGATGCAGCGCCGGCGGCGCATTGTGTCCGCCGACCGACGATCACGTGTGCGGGCTCGACGAGCGGTGCCATGTCGCCACCACCGTGGACAGCATGAGCGGCATGGACACCATCCGCGAGCTGAGGATGACCACGGAGGCCATCTACGTTGCCTGGGAACAACACGGTCTCTCGTACACGTTGACGAACGTGTCCTGGGTCGACAAGGCCACATCGGCAATCACCCAGAGCCTCTCGGTCACGAGCGGGCAGTACGGTGCGATCGGCGCCGACGAGAACGGGCTCGCGTTTGCGACGTCCTCCAATCCCTCGGTCGGCCCGTCGGTGCGACCGATCGACAGCGTGTGGTTCTGCCCGGCCGGGGTGTGCCCCGAGGCGCCGCTCGTGACCGGACAGCCCGCGGCCGCCGTCACCCCGGCGGGCGCGCACGTGTACTGGGTCGACCGCGCGACCGGAGAGCTCCGTCGGTGCGCAAAGGCGGGCTGCGGGGGCGTACCGGAGAGCGTGGCGCCCGCCCCGGCCGGGGTGACGAGCGGCGCCAGCAGCGCGCTCATCGCGGACGACGCGTACCTGTTCGTCACCTACGCGAGCGGTCACGTGGCACGCGCGCCGCTCGCTGCAGCCACGACGCTCACGCTCCTGACGACGAGCGCGGGCGCGTCCCGTCCATCCGTCGATGATGACACGCTCTACCTCGTCGCCGCGGCGGGGGTCCTGTCGTGCCCGAAGGCCGGCTGCCCGGGTGGGCCCGCAGTGGTCACGCCGCTCGCATCCACGAACGCGGCGTCCGTCGCGAGCGATGGCACGCGGGTCTACTGGACCGAACGCACGGCGCCCGGCGCGATCACCGTCACCTCGTTGCCGAAGGGAGGCGGCAGCAAGCTCTCGCTCCTCACGTTCGCAGCCGACACGAACCTTCCCGCACCCCTCGGCGTCGACGCCGCCCACGTCTACATCGGGCACGCCACCACGCTGACGCGCATCGACAAGTAGGCACGCCGCCGCGGGAATACCGCGGAGGCGCTCGGGGTCGTGGAGGAACCCTCACCATGGCGCGCATCGACAGCCTTCTCGCGATCGTGCTCTCGCAGGGCGCCAACGAGCTCCGGCTCGGGACCGATCGCGAGCCTCGCATGCTGGCGCACGGCAGCCCGAAGCGCCTCCAGATCCCGCTGACCAGCGAGGAGACGCTGCGCGAGCTGCTCGGCGAGATCCTGACGCCCGCGCGCGAGGAGTCGCTGCGGGAGCGGGGGCGGGTCGATGGCACGTACGAGACCGAGGGCGGGGCGGGCTTCTCGCTCTCGCTCACCACGCGCGCCGACGGCGGCTTCGACGTGGTCTTCCTGCGCTCGTCTGCGCGTACCGTTGCCGCCCAGGCGTCGCCCGCGCCGCCGTCCACGCGTCTGCCGAGCGCGCCGCACGTGCAGCAGGACGCGCCGAGCGAGCCCGCGACGCCGCTCCGGACGCCGGCCGTCCTGGACCACGAGCTCGTGCATCGCGCGCTCGCCACCCGCGCCACCGACCTCCACCTCTGCGACGGGGACGCTCCGGTCGTGCGCATCGACGGCCGCCTCGTGGCGCTGGATTCGGCGCCCGTCGAGAGCGTGCTCGAGCTGCTCGCGCTGGGGTCCGACGTCGCCGCAGCGCTCGCGCGGGGCGATTCCGTGGAGCTCTCGCTCGCTATCTCGGGCAGCGCGCGGGCCCGCGTGCACGTCTACCGCACGTCGAGTGGCGTCGCCGCGGCGGTGCGTTTCCTGACCCGCACGCCCGAGACGCTGGCGAGCCTGAACCTGCCCGTCCCGCTCGACGACCTCATCGACATCCCGCACGGGCTCGTCCTCGTGTGCGGCGCGACGGGCTCGGGCAAGTCCACCACCCTCGCCGCGCTCGCGCAGGAGGCGCTGCGACGACGCTCGATCATGCTCGTGACGCTCGAGGACCCCATCGAGTACGTGCTCTCGCCCGGCGAAGGATCGCTCGTGCGTCAGCGGCAGGTCGGGCGCGACACGCCGGACTTCGCGCGCGGCCTGCGCGACGCGCTGCGCGAGGATCCCGACGTCCTCCTGGTCGGCGAGATGCGCGATCCCGAGACCATCGCCCTCGCGCTCACCGCGGCGGAGACCGGGCATCTCGTGTTCGCGACGCTCCACAGCGGATCGGCGGCATCGGCGATCGAGCGCATCGTCGACGCGACGCCGCCCGAACGCCAGGCGCAGATCCGGACGCAGATAGCCGACTGCCTGCGCGTGGTGGTCGCGCAGCGCCTGCTCCCGCGCGCCCGGGGCGGCGGGCGCATCCCCGCCGTCGAGGTGCTGCGGATGACCCACGCCGCCGCGAGCCTCGTACGCGAGGCGAAGACGGCACAGCTCGCGACGGTCATCCAGGCGGGAAGGCGCGAAGGGATGATCTCGCTCGAGCGCAGCCTCGCCGACCGAGTGAGCGCCGGCGAGGTGCGGCCCGAGCATGCGCGCGCTGCGGCGAACGACCCGAACGCGCTCGCCACGTACCTCGCGAAGTGACTTTCGCCTCGTGCTACCGTCGCGGGCGTCATGCGCCTGCACGTCAACGTCGACCACGTGGCCACGCTGCGGAACGCCCGCGGCACCTCCTATCCGGACCCGGTGGAAGGCGCGCGCGCGTGCCTGGAAGCGGGCGCGCACGGCATCACCGCGCACCTTCGCGAGGACCGGCGCCACATCCGCGACGAGGACGTCGAGCGCCTCCGGAACCAGCTCCGCACCGTCTTCAATCTCGAGATGGCCGCGACCGACGAGATGGTCGCGATTGCATGTAAAGTACAACCGGATCTGGTCACCCTCGTGCCGGAGCGGCGCGAGGAGCGCACCACCGAGGGCGGGCTCGAGGTGGCGAACGCGGGACCCGAGCTGCGGCGGCACGTCGACGCGCTGCGTGCCGCCGACATCAAGGTGAGCCTCTTCATCGCCGCCGACATCGCCCAGATCGCCGCCTCGCGCGCCATCGGCGCCGAGCAGATCGAGCTGCACACCGGCGAGTATGCGCATGCGGCCGGCGACGCGGCCGCCGAGGCCCGCGAGCTGGAACGCCTCGCCGCCGGTGCAAAGCACGGCCACGAGCTCGGGCTCGAGATCGCCGCGGGTCATGGCCTGACCACGAAGAACGTCTCGGCGCTGACGAGCATCCCCGAGATCGTCGAGCTCAACATCGGGCACGCGCTCATCGCCGACGCCGTTTTCCTCGGCCTCGCAGGGGCCACGCGGGCGATGCTCGAGGCGATGACGCGAGGGCGCGCGACGCGATGATCGTCGGGCTCGGCATCGACGTGTGCTCGATCGAGCGGATGCGTCGGGCCCTCGAGCGCCACGGCGATCGCTTCTTCTCGCGCATCTGCAGCGAGGCCGAGCGCGCCGACCTCACCGGCCGCGACCAGGCCACGGCGCTCGCCGGGCGCTTCGCCGTGAAGGAGGCCTTCGCGAAGGCGCTCGACGGCGCGAAGGGCGTCGGCTGGCACGAGGTCGAGGTGCGCAGGGCGCCGACGGGGCGGCCGATGCTCGAGCTGAAGGGCAATGCCATGACGATGGCGCGCAGCTTCGGCGCCGAGCGCTGGCACGTGAGCATCACGCACGATGGCGGCGTCGCGGTGGCGGTCGTCGTCCTCGAGAGCGCGGAAGGGAAGAGCCCATGATCCCGGTCGTCACCCGCGCGCAGATGCGAGCGTTCGAGAAGCACGCCATCGACGTCTGCCACGTGCCCAGCCTGCTCCTCATGGAGAACGCCGGGCGCGGCGCGACCGACGTGCTCGAGCGCGAGCTGCTGGGCGGCGTTGCGAGGGGCAAGCGCGTCGTCGTCGTATGCGGCGCCGGGAACAACGGCGGGGACGGCTTCGTGGTGGCCCGCCAGCTGCTCGCCCGCGGCGCGCACGTCGAGACGTGGCTCGCCGGTGACGCGCAGAAGCTGACCGCCGACTGCCGCGCCAACCGTGACGCCTTCGCCGGCCTCGGCGGACGCCTCCGCGCGGTCGGCGCGCTCGAAGGCTTACGGGCGGCGCTCGCCGAGGCGGCCGTCGTGGTCGACGCGCTCTTCGGAACCGGCCTCGATCGTCCGATCGACGGCGTGCTCGCCGAGGTCATAGCCCTCGTGAACGCGGCGCCCGCCGCGACGCTCGCGCTCGACGTGCCCTCCGGCATGGACGCCGACACCGGGGCGGCGATGGGCGCTGCGGTGCGCGCCGACCTGACCGTGACCTTCGCGCATCGCAAGCTGGGGCACCTGACCGGGCAGGGGGCGGCGCTCTCGGGGACCGTGCACGTCGTGGACATCGGCGTCCCTTCGTCCCACGAAGACGACGCGCAGCACGTGGTGATGCTCTCGGAGGCCAGCGATCTCCGCCGGCTGCTCGGGCCACGCGCGGTCGACGCTCACAAGTACAAGGCCGGGCACGTCGCGATCCTGGGCGGCTCGGCAGGCAAGATCGGCGCGCCGATGCTCGCGGCGCACGGCGTGCTGCGCGCCGGAGCGGGCGCCGCTAGCGTCGTCACCTGGGCCGAGGCCGCCGCGGCGCTCCAGTCCCGCGTCCTCGAGGTGATGGCGACGAGCATCACCGACGATCAGCCCATCGGCGCGCAGCTCGACGAGCGCCTCGCCCACAAGCGCGCGGTGATCGTCGGACCCGGCTTCGGCCTCGACGCGCGCGCGAAGGCGGCGGTCGCGCATGTCCTTGCCACGTTCGCGGGCCCCATCGTCGCCGACGCGGATGCGCTCACGATGCATGGCGGGGAGCTCGGTGCGTTCGCGCCCGCCGCGGGGCATGCGATCCTGACGCCGCATGCCGGCGAGCTCGCGCGCCTGCTCGGCACGACGAGCGACGAGATCGAGGCCGACCGGTTCGCGGCGGTACGCGCCGCCGCGACGCGGGCCGGGGTCGTCGTGGTCCTCAAGGGGCCGTACACGATCATCGCGGCGCCCGACGGACGCGTGGTCGTGAACCCGACGGGCAATCCCGTGCTCGCCACCGCCGGCTCGGGCGACGTCCTCTCGGGGATCACGGGCGCGCTCGCGTGCTCGCTGCCGCCGTTCGAGGCGGCATGGTGCGCGGCTTACCTCCACGGGGCCTCGGGGGATGCCTGGCGCGCCGCGAACGGCGACCGGGGCATGCTCGCGAGCGAGATCGCCGACGGCGTGCCGGCGGTGCTGCGCGCTCTCCGCGCCTCCGGGTAGCCAACGGCGTACGCTCGGGAGATGTACCGGGGAGAGCAGCAGGCATGCCCGGCATGCGGTGGCGGTCTCGAGGTCCTCGCCGCGGCGCTGCCGTGCGCGGGATGCCGGGATTGCGGAGGCATGTGGCTGGGCCCAGACGCGACGATCCACGTCATGCGCGGCCTCGACGACGAGGTCGAGCACGAGGTCGCCGCGGTCAGCCGGGACGCGGCGCGCCGTTCGCTGCATCCGCCCGGACCGGACAGCGGCGCCCGCGCGTGTCCGATCTGCGGTCTCACGATGGGACGCCTGCCGGTCGCCCGCGTGATGGTCGACTCGTGCCCGACGCACGGCACGTGGTTCGATCGCGAGGAGGTCGGCCGCGTCGTCTCGGCGTGTCGCCGCCTCCGCGCCGCGCAGGATCCGGGGTCGTTCGGCGCTATCGCGGGACGTGCGATGGAGCTGACGGAGGACGCTCTCCTCGTCACCCAGCGCTTCCTCGAGACCCTCGTGAGCGCCGTCGAGACCGTGCTCGAGCGTCGACCGCCGCGCTGACGCGGAGGCGGCGTCCTGCGTGGCGGCGCCCACGCATCGTTGGCCGGGCGGACACACGGAGGTGTGTGCGGCGCGAGAAAAGCGTGTGTTTCCCGGGTCCTGCCGGCTGGCACCTCCGTTGCTCTCTTCGCTGGCGGAGCAACGATGAATCACCCCGCCATCACCCACGCCGCCAACGCCGACCGCCCCACCCGTAGTCCGCTCGTCGCGAAGGATCTCGCCTCGCTCCAGCGCGGCCTCGTCGAGCTCGTCCCCGAGCTCCGCGGCCGTGCGTGTCGCCTCACTGGCAACCCCACCGTCGCCGACGACGTGGTCCAGGACACGATCGAGCGCGCGCTCAAGTTCTCCGCGCAGTACGAGCGCGGCACCAACCTGCGCGCCTGGGTCTACCAGATCCTCTTCAGCGTGTTCGTGACGCGCTACCGCCGGACGCGCCGCGAGAAGAACGCGCTGCGCTCGCTCGCCTGCGACCCTTGTGCGTGGACGATGCCCGAGCGTTTCGCCGCCCCCGAGTCGGGCGTCTCCCTGTCGAAGAGCACGAAGGGCAAGCTGGATGCGCTGCCCGAGACGTTCCGCGCGGTGCTCACGCTGGTCGACCTCGACGAGCTCACGTACCGCGAGGCCGCGACCGAGCTCGGCGTGCCGGTGGGCACCGTGATGAGCCGCCTCCACCGTGGCCGCAAGCTGCTCGCGTCGCAGATGATCGAGATGGAGCCGCAGCTCGCGGCGTGAGCTAGCCGGCGGTCTTCGCCGCGCGCGGCGCGTGGGAAAGCCAAGCGAACAGGTGTACCGCTCAGGCTCGCTGTGCGGGCGCAAGAAAGGCGCCGGCATTCTGCGCCTTGATGCCGATGAGTGCGTCGTACGCCTTGATGATGGCGTCCTTCAGGTCACGCTGCGCACGCATCTCGTCGCTCTCGTTGTCGTAGGTGTCCTTCGCCGCGCCTGCTCTGCCGCCCGCGAACTTCGCGTCGGCTTCGAGATCTTTGCCCGTCGCGTCACCCGTGGCCTTGTTCATGCCGTTCAGGGCGCCCATGAGCTCTCCCTGCAGCTTGTAGTCCGCGGCCGCGTCCATGGAAGTCTTGAGCGCGTCCGGATTCACCGCGCCTTCTCCCCCGCCTCGGACCTTCATCATCTCTGCATCGTTCTGCGCCGCACTGGACATGCCCTCCAACGCCGCACTGCCGATCTGCATGGCACCTGACGTCACTCCCGTCACCAAGGCGGCGTTCGCCTGCTCGTGAAGCTTGTCGACCTCCTCCTGCTGAGCGGCCTCGCGCTGCTTCGATGCGAGCTGCCGGTTCGCCGAGTGAATCTTCCGCGTGTCGGAGGCGCTCTTGACGAGAAGGCTCATCAGCATGTCGGTGTTGACCGTCGTGCTGGGCTCAGGAAGCAGGCTATCCAGGCCTGGCGTCGACCTTGCGGCAGACGGCGGCGCGGCCGTCTCGATGCCGATAACTGCGGACGCGCCCGTCGTACCGATTGCGTTCATGGTCACGGTCATGCCCTTATCGTGTTGAATGATTGACTTATCTGGTTGTGTCGGTCGATTGTCCGGACGATGTTCGTGGTCACCGACGAGCCGTCCTCCTTGGCATCTCTGATGTCGTCGAGCAGCGCTTTGATGGCGTCGCTCAAAGCCTCCATCCCGCTCTGAAGCGTCTTGACGCGTGCCTGCCGGTCGAGCGCGTCCGCTTGGAAGTGCGCGTCTCCAATCGTCGCGACGCCTCCGACCGCAGTGCCGGCCACTTGGACGCCGGTGGCGAGCTCCTTCACGGCCTTCACGGCGCCCGTCACGGCGGCGGTGTTCGTGCCAAAGGACAGGGCGATGCTGACGACAGCCAAGCCGAGTTGGATGCCGGCTGCGACCTTCGGAGACATGCCCAAGCGCTGCGCAATGTGGAACTCCGACTGAGCAACGTTGAGCGCCGAGATCGCGAGGATCACGCCAGCGACAGCAATGCTGGCCGCACCAGCCGAGAAGACGGTGGCGACGGTCGCTGCCGCGAGCGCGGCAACCTCCACGACCTTCATGCAAATCTTCTTGAGGTCCGCCCAGAAGTTGGGGCTGTTCACGGCAGCCTTCAGATTCGAGCCGAGGTCACTTGCGATCTTCGCGGGGTTCGTAACCAGGTCGCTAGCGAAGTCTGCCACGACCTTGACGACGCAGCTGAAGAAGCCTGGACTGTTCTTCTTTTCCGCCTGCTCCTTCATCTCGGCAAGCATTCGGTCCAGGTCCTCTTTGCGCGAGACGGAGTCTTTCTCGGCCTTCAGCCCCTTCGCTCTCGTGACCACGGTGTCGGCCGCTTGCGACATCATGAGAATCGCTTCGAGCGACATGTCCATCTGCGCCTTGGCGTCGAGCGTGGTGCTCGGCGAGGGCAGCAGTGCGTCGTTGCTCGGAACGGGCTTGGGTGCGGTGCCGTTCGGTCCACCCGGCCCGAGTTGTGCCATCGGCGGGGCGAGGCCCACTGCGCCCAGCGACATCATTGCAACCTCCTGCGCTCGGCCTGCAGGAGCTCGACATCGTCGTCCGACCACTCGCAGGTCAGCGCGTGGTCCAGGACGTCGGAAGCGTCATCGCCGCGATCCAGCCTATCGAGGACCCGGGCACGAGCCACGATGCAACGAGCGGAGCGAGCGGTCCCCTGCCCGAGCGTGTAGATGGAGAGCGCCGCATCGAGGTCATCGAGCCCCTCGTGACAGACCCCGATGCCGAGCCAGCCGCGTTCGTCCGTTGGAGACAGCTTCGCAATCAGGTGAAACATGGGACTGGCTCGGTAGGGATCTGTTTCGCGTAGCGCATAGGCCGCGGCATACAGCGAGTCGCAAAGAACGTCAGCGGGGCTCGGCGTGTTCATGGTTGGTCAGCGCCGCGTGATGGTTTCGAAGATCTTGTTGTTCGACTCCATGATGTCCTTCACGAGGTTCGTGATCTGAGAGAACTTCTCCTGGGACTGCTTCAGGTTCAGCGTGAGCATCTGCATGTTGTCGTCCAGGCTCGAGTTCACGTTGTCGAGGCTCTTACCGATCTGCATGGCTTCATCCTTGTTCAGCAACATGTCTCCAGCGCCTCCCTCACCGCCGAAGTAGCGCTGATAGAGCTGCTGGAGCTCCTGCTTGGCGCCCGGGTCCTTGCAGTCGTCGATGGCCTTGAGAAGGCCATCGCTGACCTTCTTCGCGTCGCCGACCCGGTAGTCCGGGGTTCCGCCGCTGAAATCGATCTGTTGGAGGTCGTTCTGGATGCCTGCGATCGCGGACTTCGCGTCGATGGATGCCTTGATCCGGCTCTTCATCCCTTCCTCGGCAGTGTTGTTGGAGTTGGACGCCTGCGAGAAGAGGAGCAACAGCTCGCTGCTCGTCATCGAGTGGGTGTTGTTCATGGCGTAGCTGTCGAAAGGCGTCGGACCGGCGGCGGGATTCACGGTGGTCATGGTTCTGGTTCCTTGAGGCGCTGATGTTGGGGTGGTCGTGGGCTGCGCGTCAGCCGCGCAAGAAGAAGTTGTTCGAGGGGAGTACGGAACCCTGTCGTCGCGGCTCGGCCTCCTTGAGCTCGTCGAGCTCGTCGAGCGCGACTCGGAGCGCACGCTTCTGGTCGTCCGAGACGACGAGCTCGTGACCGTTGAGTGATCCGGAGCTCAGGATCTCGAGTGCGGCCAGCATTTCATGTTCGTCCACGGGCAGGTCCTTTCGGCTGTCTGGCTCGGCGCGTGCCGACCTGATGTCCGTCTTGTCGGACCGGCCCCGACCTTGTTGCGTGCTTTTTTCGCGCGCCCCGGACGTCAGTGCGATCGGCTTGACGTCTCGGAAGATCAGGCGTGTTGTCGCTGCCGACCCATGAAAATTTATACGAAGACCGGGGACGACGGGACCACGGGGCTCTTTGGCGGAGGACGCGTTCGGAAGGCCTCGGGACGCGTCGAGGCCTACGGAACGGTTGACGAGACCAACGCCGTCATCGGGGTCGCCCGTGCAACCACGCTGGACCCGTTCGCGGATGCCGTGCTCGCGCAGGTGCAGGTCGACCTCTTCACCCTAGGCGCCGAGCTCGCCACCGTACCGGGCAAGGAGGACAAGCTCTCGATGAGGCTCATCGACGCCGCCGACGCGGAGCGCCTCGAGACCGCCATCGATGATGCGGAGAAGGAGCTTCCGCCCCTGACTTCTTTCGTGCTTCCCGGCGGTAGCCCGCAAGCGGCGGCACTCCATCTCGCGCGTACCGTTTGCAGGCGCGCCGAACGATGCGTGCTTGCGATGGACGACACGCCAGCGCGCTTCGAGGTCGTGGTCTACCTCAATCGGCTCAGCGACCTGCTCTTCACCCTCGCGCGCCATGCCAATCTGAAGGTTGACGTTGCCGATGTTCCCTGGGCGCCGCGCGCAACGAAGCCCAACTCCTGATGCTCGGTCGCCGACCGGCGAGCGCCTCAGGTCAGGTCGCGAGCGCGCGGAGCCCCGCGTAGACCTCGCGCAGGCCCGCGTAGCTCGCGCGACGGAGGGCGAGCAGCTCGCGGTAGCGCGCGTGGGCTGAAGGGTCCGGCTCGTGCCGGACCACCTCGCCGCGCCACCCG
>JAQBQL010000064.1 GCA_028287035.1 Labilithrix sp.
GCGGTGCGTCGCGCACACGATGCGGATGTCGACGTGCTCCGGCGTCGTCGCCCCGAGGGGGAAGACCTCGCGTGACTGCAGCACGCGGAGGAGCTTCGCCTGCGCGTCGAGCGGCATGTCGCCGATCTCGTCGAGGAAGAGCGTGCCCTGGTTCGCGAGGGTCACGAGCCCCGGCTTGTCGCGGTCGGCGCCGGAGAATGCGCCGCGGCGGTAGCCGAAGAGCTCGCTCTCGAGAAGCGCGTGCGGGATCGCCGCGCAGTTGATCGCCTGAAACGAGCCGCGCCGCCCGGACAGGCGGTGAATCCCGCGCGCGATGACCTCCTTGCCGGTGCCGGTCTCGCCGAGGACGAGGACGTGGATGTTGCCGGCGGCGACGAGACGGACGAGCCGCTCGACGCGCTGCATGGCGCTCTCGTTCGGACGCGCGCCGGGCGGGGCGATGGTCTGCGAGGGGACGGAGGGCGGCGAGCGGAACGCACCGCGCGAGGCGGGCGGCGCGGCCTGGCGCATGCCGGAGGTGCGCGGCGCCGGGGCCGGGTCGGCGCCCTGCACGACGAGGACGACCTGACCGACCTCGACGACCTCGCCGGGCGCGATGGCGACCGGCGCGCCGGAGACCGCGGACCGACCCGCGACGCGCGTGCCGTTCTGGCTGCCCGCATCCTCGATGCGCGGCGTGGGGCCGAGGTGGAGGATGGCGTGCTTGCGCGAGACCGACGGGTGGTCGATGCGGATGTCACACGAGGTCGAACGCCCGATCGTGAGCGAGCCGCTCGCGGGCAGCGGCCGGTTCAGCGAGCCGCCATCCCAGAACGCCGAGAGTCGCGGCTGGTGCTCGCGCGGAGAGCCTCCGCGCACGTCCGCGGTGAGCTCGGTCCGCCCATCGCGCTCCGTTCCCTCGTCAGAAGACATCGTTCCCTTCAGTAGAGCATACGGCATGGCAACCTCTCACCACTGCTTGTGCAGCTTGCCTGCCATGATGCGCACCTGCTCTCCCTCGGGCCCCTCGCGCAGGCGCTTGCGCAAGTGGAGCAGCGAGGCGCGCGCTCCGCGTACGGCCGCGCGAGTGCTCCGCGGACCCTCGGGTCTTCTGCGCGCCACCCCCTCGATCCAGCCGCTCGCGGACGATGCGCAAGGTTGCGCAGCGGCGCGCGCCGGACGCGCGCACCGCGCTCGCCGCGGGAGGGCTCGCGTGCTCCGGCAGGGCCGAGGGGGACCGACCTCCTGGATCGCCTGTCCCCCGGATCCGGTCGCGCGGGGCCTTGCGCAACCGCGATCCTCGGGATTTCGCGGGTCGTTCACACTGGCACACATGTAGCAGCCCTCTCCGGCATGGACCGCCGTACCTCGCTCCGCTTCCTCGGGATTGCTGGCTCCTCGGTGCTCGCGGCCGTGCTGGCGGCCTGCGCGGCCCCGTCGGTCGACGACGGTGAGAGCGGCAGCGCGTCGGCGGTCTCGGCGAAGGCCTTCGACCGGAACAACGTCCTCGATGACAAGTCGATGCGCGACACGGCGACGGTCACCACGGCCGACGTCCAGAAGTTCCTCGAGAAGACCCCGTGGGGCACCCGCTCCGCGCTCGCCACGTACACCGAGGGCGGCAAGACGGCCGCCGAGATCATGGTGGAGGTCGCGACGGCCCAGGGCATCAACCCCCTCGAGCTCCTCGTCCGCGCGCAGATGGAGCAGGGCCTCATCAGCAAGACGACCGCCACGAGCGCCACCATCGGCAAGGCGTTCGGCTGCGGCTGCCCCGACGGCTCTTCCTGCTCCTCGAAGTACCAGGGCTTCACCGCGCAGGCAGAGTGCGCGGCGGGCACCCTGAACCGCTCGATCGACAAAGCGCTCACCTCGAGCGGGACGGTCAGTGGCTGGGCGCGCAGCAAGGCGAAGGCGACCGTCGACGGAATCACCATCACGCCCGCGAACGCCACGACCGCTGCACTCTACACGTACACGCCGTACGTCGGGCAGGCGGGCGGCGGCAAGGCGGGCGTCGGCGGGGTGAGCCTGCACGCGCAGGTGTGGAATCGCTTCGCCGAGTTCACGAGCTACGGCGCCTGGGCCACGCAGACCACCGAGGACCCGACGAGCGACGTCGACGCGGGCAAGGGCACGACCGACGAGCCCACGGAGACGGACGCGGGGAAGCCGACCGAGCCGGCGGCCGATGCGTCGACCCCGATCGACCCGCCGAGCGAGCCCGACGCGGGCCCGACGACCCCCGACGCGGGCCCGACCACCACTCCCGACGCCGGTCCCACGACCGAGGCGGACGCCGGCACCACGACGCCGCCGAGCACCGAGGGTCCGCCGTCGGACGGCTCCGAGGACGGCGCGATCCTGAGCGAGGGCAGCGCGCCCCCCGCGTCGAACGCGCCGCCGTCGAGCACGAAGAAGACGTCCACGCATCCCGAGGAGCTCGAGCAAGCGTCGGACGACGACCTGCTCAGCAAGAAGAAGGCGGGCGCGGGCTGCTCGACGAGCAGCACCCCCGGCGGCCAGGGAAGCAGCGGCGTCGCCCTCGCGTTCGTGGTCGCCGCCGCGATGGTGGCCGCGCGCCGGCGCCGCGGCGTGTGAGCCGCGGTCAGGGCTGGTCGAGCGCCTGACGCACGAACGGGACGAGGTGCTCGTTCACGCGCTCCGGCGCCTCGAGCGTCGTGAGGTGACCGAGCCCATCGAGCACGACGCGCTCGGCGCCGGGGATGGCGTTCGCGATCCGCTCGTTCCGCGCGGGTGACGTCGTGCGGTCCTCGCTCCCCCACATCACGAGCGTGGGGACCCGGATGGCGCCGAGCCGCCCGAGGATGTTCGTCCGATGCACGACCGCGTGCGACGCGCGCCCGAGCCCGTCGCGATCGAAGCCCGCGGTGCGCTGGTAGGTGGCCTCGAGGAGGCCGGGGCGCGTCCGGCACGTCGCCTCGGAGAACATGCGCGGCGCGATCTCGCGCAGGAAGAGCGCGTAGGGCAGCCCGAAGCGCCGGTGGAAGCTCGACATGATCTGGAACTGGAGGCGCTCGGAGAGCGACTGCGGCTCGGCGCTCGTGTCGAGCAGCGCGAGGCCCCGCACGAACGACGCGTGCTGCAGCGCCACCCGCATCGCCGTCATCCCGCCCCACGACAGACCGACCAGCACGACGCTCGTGATCCCGAGCTCGCGGAAGGCGTCGGTCAGCGCGTCGGCGTGATCCTCGAGCACGAAGCGCGGGGGCGCCTCGCTGCGGCCGTGACCGGGCCCGTCGAGGACGATGACCCGCCCGAGCCTCGCCAGGGGCTCCACCTGACCGCGCCACGACCCGCCATCGAACAGCAGGCCGTGGAGCAGGACGATCGCCGGCGCGTCCTCCGCACGCGCAAGGCCGCGCTCCTCGTAGAAGAGGCGGCCCAGACGCGTGCGGACGTACGGCATTGCCGGTGCGTCAGCTCAGGGGAAGATCTCGCGTTCCTTGTAGACGGCCTCGATACGCGCGAGCGCGATGGCGTAGGCGGCAACGCGGCGGTCGACCTTGTGCTGACGCGCGAAGTCGGCGACCTCGCGGAAGCTGCGGGTCATCGCCTTCTCGAGCTTCGCGTCAACCTCCTCCTCCGTCCAGCTCTCGGAGCGCTTGTTCTGCACCCACTCGTAGTAGCTCACGGTGACGCCGCCGGAGTTCGCGAGCACGTCCGGGAGGATGTCGATGCCGCGGTCGATGAGGATGCGCTCCCCCATCGGGTTCGTCGGGCCGTTCGCGCCTTCGACGATGACCTTGCAGTCGATCGTCTTCGCCTCGGCCTCGCCGATCTGGTTCTCGAGGGCGCAGGGCGCGAAGATGTCGGCCTTCGTCTTGAAGAACTCCTCGCGCGTGATCGCCTTGCCTCCCGGGTAGCCCGCGATCGAGCCGTGGCTCTCGACCCAGTCCTGGAGCTTGTGCGCGTTGAAGCCTTCCGGGTTCAGCATGTAACCGGAGTGGTCACCGACGGCGATCGTGGAGACGCCGAGGCGCGAGAGGATGACGGCGAGGTGCGAGCCGACGTTGCCGAAGCCCTGGACGGACATCGTGGCGCCCTCGAGATCGAAGCCCTTCTCCTTGGCCCACTCGATCACGCAGAAGACGGCGCCCTGGCCCGTGGCCTTCGCGCGGCCGAGCGTGCCACCGGACGCGACCGGCTTGCCGGTGACGACGCCCTTCACGCTCTGCTTGTTCGAGGCACCGACCATGTTCGAGTACGTGTCCATCATCCAAGCCATCGTCTGGCTGTTCGTGCCGACGTCGGGCGC
>JAQBQL010000109.1 GCA_028287035.1 Labilithrix sp.
GATCGCCGGGCGCCGCGGTCGCGGTGGTCGCCGAAGCGATCCCGTTCGCCTCGCCCCGCACGTAGAGGGCGCGGCCGGCGAACGCCAGCCCGATGAACGCGACGACGGTGAGCCCGAGGCTCGCCCGGACCACGCGCCCGCGGCGCAAGCTGTGGGCGCTCTTGCCGCGGCGACGGACGTTCGAGCTCGACGAAGGGTTCTCGTGACGGAGGCCCGGCGGGAACTCGCTCGCGCCCTCGCGGGAGCGTGATCGCGACGCGTCGAGCACCCGCGCGATGGCCTCGGCGCGAGCGAGCGACCCCTCGGGGCCGAACGGGGCGAGGGCCGCCGCGAGCTCCGCGACGTCCGCGTAGCGCTCCGCGGGGTCGATCTGGAGGCAGCGGAGGAGGACGTCGTCGAGAGCATGGGGCACCGACCCGCGATGCTTCGACGGCGGGTCGGGCGGCGCGAGCGTCGCGGCCGCATAGATGTCGAGGAACGTCTCGCCGTCGTGGGGAGTCTGCTTCGTGAGCAGCTCGTAGAGCACCGCGCCCATGCCGTAGATGTCGGATCGCGAGTCGACCTTCGACCCGCCCTCCATCTGCTCGGGCGACATGTAGCGCGGCGAGCCCATCACGGTGTCGGGCTGCGTGAGGGCCATCGCCTCCTTGCCGCGCAGCGGAGTGTCGGTACGGGAGATCCCGAAGTCGATCAGCTTGATGCACGGCAGCCCGTCCGCGCCTTGCGTGAGGAACAGGTTGGCCGGCTTCAGGTCGCGATGGATGATGCCGTGCCCGTGCACCTCGGCCAGCGCCTCGCAGGCCTGGAGCACGTAATCGACCGCGTCCTCCACGGGGACGGCGATGGGCGACTCGACGAGCGCGTCGAGGTCGTGGCCCTCGAGGAGCTCCATGACCATGAAGGGCGCGCCGTCCGGCATCGTCCCGACGTCGGTGACGCGGACGACGTGCTCGCTCTTCAGGTGGGTGGCGGCCCGGGCCTCGCGGAGGAAGCGCTGCGCCATCCCGGGGACCTCGCGCACGAGCGGCGAGATGACCTTGATCGCGACCGGCTGCTCGAGGGCAACGTGGGTGGCGCGGTAGACCGACGCCATGCCCCCGCCGCCCAGGAAGGACTCGATCCGGTAACGTCCGTCGACGAGCTCACCCGGGGCGAGCAGGGTGGTCGACGGAGCTGCGTGAGCATCTTCCAGCTGGGGGGCGGCGGACATCGAAGGGCCTCGAAGAGTGCACGATGCGAACTTCGATCCAACGAAGCGCGAGCAGAGGAGGCGGGCCACCCCGCGATCCCTCGCGGTTATCCGTGACGCCGCAGGAGCGGCCCTGCGCACGTTCGCCACAGCGCGCAGGAGCCCTGCGCAGGGATGTCCCGGTAGGGATACGCCTGGCCACTTGCGCGACCAGCCGCGCCCCCCGCCACGGGCCTTTCAGGGCTTCTGGCCGACGACGCCCGGCTTGTGGGTCACGACGATATGGCCGTGGCTCTTGTTGTCCGGGTACCCGTACCGGAACGAGATCGGCGCGTTGCCTTTGAACTTCTCGTGGAACTCGTTCATGTCCTTGTTGTTCACGGTCCCGAACGGCTCGGCGTACTCGTACTGACCGTAGTAGTCCTGCTCGAAGCCGTACTTCTTGGCGATGCGCGGCGGCACGCCCGTCGTGTCCGAGATCATCCAGTCGGTGTGATTCATCAGCCAGTCGCGGATGGTCGCGAAGTTCGCGTCGTCCCAGAGCAGGTGGCTCGCCGCCTTCGTCATCGCCGACACCTTCGTCTTCGTGTCGAGGTGCTTCACGAGCTGGGGCTTCGCCTTCAGGTTCGCGTCGGAAAGGTCGTAGGCGACGTGCCGGAGCACGCGCACCTGGCTCTCGCCCTTCTTCCGGAAGCGGATCTCGGCGTTCGCGAACGGGCCGCCGCGGCCGGTCTTGCCCGCCTTCTCGGCCTTCGCGATGTCCTCCTCGGTGAGCCAGTGGAGGCTGCCGTCGTCGGCGAAGTCGAAGTACCGGTAGGAGAGGGGCTCGAAGCCGTGGATGGCCATCGCCGCGAGCGTGAACGCCGCCTCGCCGGGCACGGCGCCCTTCGTCTCGATGTCGAGGTTGATGGTACGGCTGTGCGCCTTCAGGAACAGCTTCCCGAGGTGCTCGCGCAGCGTGGCAAGCTCGGTGGCCAGGCGCTTGTTGTCGGTCTTCGTGATGCCGCGGATGTCGCCGGCGATCTCGAGACTGATCGTCGTGAGCTCCGTCGCGTCGGGGAACGTCGCGAGCGCGGTGACGAGGTCGCCGCCGCCGAACGGATACACGACCTGCTTCGGCAGGTTCGCCGGACGGAGCTTCGCGAGGAACGGACCGGCGACGTCGATCCACTCGCGGCGGTATTCCTCGTAGCCGCTCTTCAGGGTCGCGCAGTGACTGTCGACCATCGCCTTGTCGATGCCCGCCGGGATGAACGCGTCATCGCCCGCGCAGGCGGCGACGCGGAAGTCGGCCTGGACCTCCTTCGTGAAGAGCGCGCCCGTGAGCGGCTCCTCGGGCGTGGCGGCAGTGACCGCGAGCATGCCGCCATCGCCGCCGTCGATGCTCGCGCTCGCGTCGCCGCTCGCGCTCGCGTCGTTCGAGGCTGCGCTCGATGACGCGCTCGTGCCGCGCTGCGACGGAGCGCCGGTCGTCGGATCCGGCGGCTGCTGCGCACGGCAGCCGGCAGCGAGCGTCGCGAGGAGCACGAAGGCGGGAGCGAGGACGGGGGTGGAAACGAGAGAGCTGAGGGCTAGCGGCTTCACGGTGGCGAACAATCCCACGCGGCTGCCCAGCTTGCCAACCGCCGTAGCGCCGGGATAGGACACTTTCCCCGGCTGGTCCGGGCCTCCATCACAAGGTGTCCCGATGCCCCTCACCGAGTACGAGCGTTACCTCCGCGTCCCGGAGCTCCTCAGCCTCCAGAAACCGGAAGAGACGCGGACGCACGACGACGAGCTTCTCTTCCAGAGCGTTCACCAGGTCGAGGAGATCTGGATGAAGGCCGCCGACGACGAGATCACGCGCCTCGCCACTGCGCTCGATCGCGACGACCTCGAGGCGGGCCGCATGGGCCTCTACCGCATCTTTCTCATCGAGAAGCTCATGGCCGAGCAGATGAGCCTCCTCGAGACGATGGCGCCGGTCGCCTACTTCGCGATCCGCAAGGGCCTCGGTCACGGCTCGGGCCTCGAGTCGCCAGGCTTCAACCGCCTGCTGCGTAGCTCGAAGAAGGTGATCGACGCGTTCGAGCGCGCGTGCGCTCGCCACCAGGTCACGCCCGAGGATCTCGTGCGCGACCCCTCACGTCATCGGCCGCTCTGGTCCATCGCCGAGGTGATGGTCGACGTCGACCAGGCCTTCCAGAACTTCCGTTACCGCCATCTCATGCTCGTGAAGCGCATCATCGGCGCCGGCACGCCGAGCCTGAAGGGCAACCCCATCGAGCTGCTCGAGGCGAACGCGAAGAAGATGTTCTTCCCGACCCTCTGGCGGGCGCGCGAGGCGCTCTTCAACGACTTCACGCCGGGCGAGCTCAAGACATGAGTGTCCCGGGCGAAGCCGATCTCCTCGCCACCCGTCCCGACTTCCCGACGCTCACGAAGGGCGTCCACCTCATCAGCCACTCGCTCGGCGCGATGCCGAAGCAGGCGCGCGCGTACGTGAACCAGTTCATGGACGAGTGGGAGAACGAGTCGATCAACGCGTGGCACGAGTGGCTGCCCGCCGTGAAGAGCCTCGGCGACGTGGTCGGCACCGTGCTCGGGGTGGATCCCGGCACGGTGGCCATCCTGCCCAACGTCTCCACCGTGCAGTCGTTCGTCGCGTCGTGCTTCACGTTCGGCAGCGAGGCGAGCGCCACCGGGCGGTTCGCGGGCCGGAACAAGATCGTCTACGACGACACGAACTTCTCGACCGTCCACTACGTGTGGCAGGAGCAGGCGCGTCGCGGCGCCGACGTCCACGTCGTGAAGTCGCGGGACGGCATCCATCCGCCGATCGACGAGCTGTGCGCTGCCATCGACGAGAAGACGCTGCTCGTCCCGATCAGCCACGTCCTCTTCCGGTCGAGCGGCATGTACGACGCGAAGCGCGTCATCGACCGCGCGCACGAGGTCGGCGCGATGGTCCTCCTCGACTGTTACCAGTCGGCGGGCACCGTTCCGCTCGCCCTGAAGGACTGGGGCTGCGACATGGCGTGTGGCGGCTCCGTGAAGTGGGCCTGCGGCGGCCCCGGCGCCGCGTACCTCTACGTGCGCCCCGATCTGCTCGAGCACCTGAAGCCGACGTCCACGGGCTGGTTCGCGCATGCCGAGCCGTTCGCCTTCGACATGGGGCCGATGCGCTACGCCGCCGACGTGTGGCGCATGATCGGCGGGACCATGGCCGTGCCTGCGGTCTACACCGCGCGCGCCGGCTGGGAGACCGTGGCGCGGCTCGGCGTCGAGCGCATCCGCGCGAAGTCGCTCCGGCAGACGGCCCTGCTGCGTGAGCTCGTCCTGTCGCGCGGCTTCACCGTCAACACGCCGCGCGGCGACGCCGAGCGTGGCGGCACGATCTGCTTCGACTTCGCCGGCGCCGACCTCGTGTCGAGGACGCTCGCCAGCCAGAAGTTCTTCCACGACTACCGGCCGCGCTGCGGGATCCGCGTGAGCCCGCATTTCTACACGACGGACGAGGAGCTCGAGCGCTTCATGAAGGCGCTCGACGAGGTCCGCGCGAAGGGTCCGGACGTGGGCGCGAAGAGCGCGTACTGACGTCCGGGCGGTGGCCGGTCAGCTCTCGCGGTCGGCCCAGACGGGGGGCCGGCGTGCGAAGTACGCCTCGACCGCCTCGTGGTGATCGGCGCCGCTCCACGTGCGCACGAACGAGGCGCGCTCGACGGACCGCACGTCGCGAGCGCTCGCCAGCGACTCACGGAGGAGCCGCTTCATCGCGGCGACCGCGGTGGGCGAGGCCTTCGCGATGTCGTCGGCCCAGCGCAGCGCGACGGCGCGTGATTCGCCGGGCTCGGTGACCTCGTCGTAGAGGCCGAGTCGCTTCGCCTCGGGCGCGTCGAGATCCTGCCCGGTGTAGAGGAGCCGTGCCGCCGCCCCCGCGCCGACCGCTGCGACGAGGCGCGGGACGGTGCCCCAGGCGGTCGTGACGCCCATGCGCACCTGCTTCAGCGAGATGCGCGCGTGACGATCGGCGATGCGAAGGTCGCACGCGAGCGCGAGCTCGGCCCCGCCGCCGATGGCACGACCGGGAAGCGCGCAGAGGACGGGAAAGGGGAGCTCCGCGATCGCCGCGAACAGATCGAAGCCGAGATCGCTAAACCGGGCTGCGTCCTCCGCCGACTCCTTGCCGCGCATCTCACGGAGGTCGCCGCCGGACACGAAGACGTCGCCCGCCGACGTGAGCACCGCAGCGCGTACCGAGCGGTCGGCGCCCGCCTGCGCCACGGCGGCGGTGAGCTCGGCGAAGGTCGCGTGGTCGAGCGCGTTCTTCGCGTCGGGGCGATCGATGACGAGGAGGAGGACCGAGCCGTGCCGTTCGACGTGCAGCACGGTCAGCTCCCCGCGCTGCGGCGGCGGGTGTGGGAGTCGTCGCGGCGCACCCGCGTCGGCCGCTGCTCGGCCTCGACGCCGGCATCGCGGCGCGGGCGCTTCTTCTTGCGGCGCTCCAGGAACTTCTCGGCGTGAGCGATGATGGCGCCGGCCACGTCGATGCCGCTCGTGCGCTCGATACCTTCCAGGCCGGGCGAGCTGTTGATCTCGAGGATCTTCGGGCCGTCGTGGCCCTCGAGCATGTCGACCCCCGCGACCTCGAGGCCCATGACCTTCACCGCGGCGGTGGCGGCAGCGCGGTAGGCCTGGGGCAGCTCGACGCGGACGCCGAGGCCGCCGCGATGGAGGTTCGACCGGAACTCGCCCTTCTTCGCCTGGCGCCGCATCGCGGCCACCACGCGGCCGCCCACGCAGAGCGCGCGGTAATCGCGGCCCTTCGATTCGGCGATGTACTCCTGCAGGATGATGTCCTGGCCCATCGCCCAGAGCGTCTCGAGCAGCGACGTCACCGCCTGCGGCGTCTCGGCGATCATGGTGCCGATGCCCTGCGCGCCCTGCTGGAGCTTCACGATGGCCGGGGTGCCGCCGATGAAGTCGAGCGCCGCGTCGACGGAGTCGGGCGTGCGCGCGCAGACGGTCTTCGGGACGTCGATGTCCTTCCTCGTCAGGAGCTGCATGGCGCGCAGCTTGTCGCGCGAGCGGGCGATGGCGATCGCGTTGTTGAGGACCGGGATCCCCATCATGTCGAACTGGCGGACGACCGCGAGGCCGTAGTTGGTGATCGAGGCGCCGATGCGCGGCAGCACGAGGTCGACGGGTGGCAGCAGCCGGTCGCCGACGAACATCGCGGGACGGCCCCGCGAGATCACGATCTGGAAGTCGAGGGGATCGGCGACCGACACCTCGTGGCCGCGGGCGCGCGCCGCGAGCACGAGACGGCTCGTCGAGTAGAGGCCGGAGTTTCGCGAAAGGACCAGCAGGCGCATCGGCGAGCCGCAGGGTAGGGACTTTCGACCCGGCCACAACTGCGGCCTGCTCGAAACCGGAATCCGAAGCGATAACGTATGCTTGCCTATGCCGTGCCGAACGCGGGCCCCGCCTCCGGGGGGTACGCGGCGATCGCGGGGGCGGGACGACCCTGGTACCTTGACTGTCCGATGAAGCCGCCGTCCGACGACCTCGATCTGCCGCCCCTCGACGGAAACCTCGAGGACGACGAGAGCGAGCGTGAGGGCGACGACGACGATCTCGACGACGCGGCGACCCGCGACGTCCCCGACGCGCTCGACGACACGACCGGGGAGGGCGACGACCTGCCGGGCCTCGACGAGGAAGGCAGCCCGGAAGGCGGGTGGCTCGTCGACGACGAGGCCGACGCGACCATGGACGTGGGCGCGCTCGACGTGTCGCTGGGCGAGGAGCTACCGGCCACCAACGTGCTCGAGGCCGGCGCGCGCGACGACGAGCCGGAGCCGATCCATGCGCTCGACGAGGACCTCGGCGGCGACGAGAACGCCCCGCACGCGGACGGCGGCGAGGAAGGGCCGCTCGCCGACGACGAGGAGCTGCGCGAGGAGGACCTCCCCGAGCTCGACGCCGATGACGACGGTGACGTCGACGACAGCACCCTCTACGAGGGCGCCTCGATCGGCATCGAGGACGGCGAGGAGCTGCGCTGGGCCGACCGCGCCTGGGCACGCGTCGGGCAGACCGGGATTCCGGAAGCGGCGGCGCCGGCCGAGCCCGACGGCGACGACAGCGGGATGCTTCCGGTGCCGGGCGACGACCCGAAGCTCGCCGCGCGCGACGCGACGTGGCGACGGCTCGACGAGGCGGGCGGCGTCACGGCCGTCGCGCTCCTCCCCGGCGACAGCGTGGTCCTCGCGCTCGACGCTCCCGACCGCGCGCGCCTCGTCCGCATCCAGCCCGACGGGGCCGCGCGGATCATCGCCGAGATCGAGCTGCCGCCCGGCGACGACGACCGGGAGAGTCGCGTGACCGCGCTGCGCTGGGACGCTGCCCGCGGAAGCCTCGTCGCGAGCGGCGGGTTCGGCGTGCAGGTCTTCCAGCCCACCTGAAGCTCCGCGATCGGCGCGCGGCCGTACTAGGATGCGCGCTCGCATGAGCGTCATCGTCCAGAAGTACGGCGGCTCTTCGGTCGCCGACGTCGACAAGATCGGCAGGGTCGCGGACCGTGTCGTCGCCACGAAGAACGAGGGCCACGACGTCGTCGTCGTCGTGAGCGCGATGGGCAAGACCACCGACGGGCTCATCCAGCTCGCGCGCCAGGCGGCCTCGCAAGGCGAGGGCCGAGGGGAGCCGCCGCGGCGCGAGCTCGACATGCTCGTGTCCACCGGCGAGCGCGTCACGATGGCGCTTCTCTCGATCGCCATCCACGCCCGCGGCGCCGACGCGATCAGCTTCACCGGCAGCCAATCCGGCATCCTCACGAACGACCGCCACTTCGACGCGCGCATCATCGAGGTGCGCCCCCACCGCATCCAGGACGAGCTGTCGCGCGGGCGGATCGTCATCGTCGCCGGCTACCAGGGCATGAGCTACAAGCGCGAGATCACGACGCTCGGTCGCGGCGGCTCCGACACCACGGCCGTCGCGCTCGCGGCGGCGCTCTCCGCCGAGCGGTGCGAGATCTACAGCGACGTCGACGGCGTCTACTCCGCGGATCCGCGCGTCGTCGAGGCGTCGCGCCACCTGCCCGAGATGGACCTCGCCATGCTCGGCGAGATGGCCGAGGCGGGCGCCAAGGTGCTGAACGCGCAGGCCGTGGAGTGGGCGCGGCGCAACAAGATCGTCATCCACGCGCGGAAGACCAGCGATCCGGTCGGCGGTGGAAAGCAGACGCTCGCGCGTCCCTTCGAGGACGAGATCGCGCGGTCGGTCGACGAGAACAGCAACGTGCGCGCCATCGTGGGGATCGACAACGTGGAGCTCGCGCGCGTCGACGCGAGCTGCCTCCCCGCGCTGCTCGAGGCGTGCGTGAAGGAGGAGGTGTCGCTCGGGGACGTGGTGCTCGTGGGCGAGGGCGCTCCCAACGAGGGCGCGCTCGTCCACATCCCGCTCCTCAACGTGCCCGACTGGCAGCGGTGCGCGCGCGTGCTCCAGGAGGCGCTCGGCGCGAGCCTGTCGCTCCTCGGCCGGCGCGCGGTGGTGAGCGTGGTCGGCTACGGGCTCACCGGCGCGAGCGGCGCGGTCGCGCAGGCGGTGGCGGCGCTCGGGCGCGCAGGGATCTCCCCGCATTGTCTCTCGGCGGGGCCGCTCCGGATCAGCGTGACCATCGAGGAGAGCCAGCTCGCGGCGGCCCAGCGTGCCCTGCACGACGCGTTCGTCGGCGGCTGAGCCGTCGGCGCCCGAGCGGCTAGCTTCCGCGACGCGCCAGCGAGGCGACCAGGGCGCGCAGCCCGTGGTCGGCGGCGGGGCTCGCGGCCGGATCGGCGGGCCCGACGACGACGAGGAGAGCGCGAACCTGAGCCCGCGCCTCGTGCAGGAGCACGGGATCCGCGCTCGCCTCCGCGCGCGCCGCGATGCGCCGCCAGATCGCGAGCTGCGCCGGCACGAGACCGTCCTCGCCGTACCAGCTCGCCAGCACGCGCAGCGACGCGACGTCCTCGTCGCCGCGCGCGAGCAGATCGCTCTCCGCATCCGCGCGGAAGCCCAGCGCTCGCCGCACGTGCGCCCGTTCGAGACGCGCCGCTCGCGAGGCGGGCACGTGCTCGAGCGCGACCGAGTACACCCGCTCTGCCTCGCGCAGGTCTCCGTGGCGCGCGCGCAGCCGGCCGAGACCGAGGTAGCCGTCCTCCTCCGTGGGATCGAGCGACAGGGCTTCCATGTAGCGACGGATCGCGAGATCGTCCTCGCGCGCCGTCTCGTGCGCCCGCGCCTCGCGGACGAGCTCCTCGGCGCTGGAGGCGCGGGCCGTCGACGAGCGCGCCACGCCGACCAGGAGCAGGGCAGCAGCGGTCGCCCGCCGCGCGCCGCGTCCCCACGTTGCGCTCCGCCGCATGCCCCGACCTTAGCGCTTCGCGGCTATCCTGGCTCGGTGGGTCCCTCGGGCACGACGCGGGCGAGCTCGCTGGGCGCGGTCCGCGAGGGCGAGTCCGCGTCAGTGGCGTTGACGCTGCGCGTGGCCTCCGCCGACGCGGTCGTCAGCCCGCTGACCGGCCTCCGCTCGGCCCTCCTGCGGATCGAGATCCTCGAACGCTTCAGCCGCGGGCATGGGGCGGACCGCGGGGAAGGCGACATCCACGAGGTGATCGGGGCCGTGCACCACGGCGACCTCCTCGTGCTCGCCGACGAGGACGGTCGCGAGCTCACCTTGCTGGCGCGCGCGTGCGAGCTCGTTCCCTGGATGGCCGAGGCCGGCGGTCAACCGCTCACGACCGCGCCCCCCGAGATCGTCCCGCTGCTCAGGCGCGCGACCGGGCGCGGGCTCCTCTGCTTTCGCGAGCTCTCGCTTCGCGGGGGCGACCTCGTGAGGGTCACGGCGGTCGTCGAGGCGACGCGCGCCGTCACGGCGTCGGGCTATCGCGACGCCGCGGGCCTCCGCTACGTGGCGCGGGACGACCTCGCACCCGTGGTGCTCGAGGAGCTCCCCGGGACCTCGCTGTGATCGCGACCGCTCATCCCCGCGCCCTTGCGCGCGTGGGCGGCGGTGGGCCGTGACCCGCGCTTCTTCTCCGCGACTCGCTCGGCGACCCGCTGCACGGCCAGCCGGTCGAACTCCTCCTGCAGCTCGGTGAGCTCCTTCTCGTCGAGCGCCTCGAGGCACATCAGCCGGTCGCGGGCGCGCCGGTTGACGCGGATCAGCTCGTCGAGCTTCAGATGGAGCGCGTGCGAATCGCGGTTCTGGGTGTTCTGGATGAGGAACACCATGAGGAAGGTCACGATGGTCGTGCTCGTGTTGATGACGAGCTGCCACGTGTCCGAGAACTTGAAGACGGGCCCCGACATCGCCCAGACGACGATCACCATGAACGCGCCGACGAAGGCCCACGGCGTCCCGACACCCCGCGCGACGCGCGCCGAGCCGTGACGGAACATGTCTTCGAGCTGCGACACCGACTTCATGCGCCGCGTTGTGCAACAAGCCTGCCGCGGGGATTCTCCGCCGCATCACCATCTGTACACGTGCGCAGGCGCACGATCGTGGCATTGCGGCTGCGCCATTGCGGGACAGTGACGATGTTCTCCCCGACATCGTGCCCGTCCCGTCCGCCACAGGCGGGGCACGCTAGTTGAACCTCCGGCGACTCTGCGGCCGAACGCAGATGAAGGAGCGCACGCGATGCAGTCGCCGGTCCAGGTCACGTTCCGCGATTTGAGCCCCTCGAGCGTCATCTCCGAGCACGTCGAGAGGCGCGCCGCGAAGCTCGATACGTTCTTCGATCGGATCACGAAATGCCACGTCGTGGTGGAGGCACCCAACCACAGCCACAAGAACGGCGCGCGCTACCACGTCCGAATCGACCTCCACGTGCCGGGCAAGGAGCTCGTCGTCACGCGGAACCCCGAGGAGCGGAAGGAGGAGGTGCACGCGGCGATCGACGACGCGTTCGGCGACGCCGAGCGCCAGCTCGAGGACTGGGCCCGCCACGTCCGTCACGACCGCCGCAACACGCACGCGCGACCCCCGCATGGCGTCGTCGCGAAGCTCTTCACCGACCGCGGGTACGGCTTCATCGAGGACGAGGAGGCGCGCGAGATCTACTTCCATCGCAACAGCGTGCTCGGCGCGTCCTTCGACAAGCTGCACGTCGGCGCGAAGGTTCGCTTCGCCGAGGAGGACGGGGACAACGGCCCGCAGGCCAGCACGGTCCACGTCATCACCGCCTGAGGCCGGCCACTCGCCCCGCCCGCGCGGGGCGAGCTACGTCACCGTCCGCAGACGGCGCTGCTCGTGCACTGGGGAAGCGCGTCGAGCTGCGAGACCTGCGTCTCGCACTTCTCGCCGCGGATGGCGGCGAGGCAGAGATCGAGCGCGTCCTGCGACGGCGTGCACGCCCACCGCTTCATCTCGGCGGGCGCCTTGATGCCCTGATCGGACTGGCAGGCCTCCTCCGTCCGGTACTTGCCGTCCTTGCCGATCTCGTTGCACGAGCTCGCGCGCCCGCACATCTCGTCGGCGAGGCGCATGGCGGCGGGGTCGCTCGCCGAAGTGCGAACCGGCGCGCTCGTCACCTCGGTCGTTCCGACCTGCCGCGTGCAGCCGGTGGCGAGCGCGAGACCGACCGCAGTGATTCCGAGCACGGAGCTGGTGAAACGCATGCCGTGTCGGCTGCATCGTTCGCGCCATCGTGGATCGCGCGTGGTCCATCGGCGGATGCCCGCGGATCGGGGCGCAGGACGCGTCCTCCGGCACGCGCGCGTGTGTCTCTCGGGGCGGGATGTCCCGCCCCGTCGCCAGCACGCGCCTTTCCCCCGATCACATGGCGAAGGTGCCGGCGTCCGCCCCTGCCGGCGGCGGGATGATCGGCGCGTTCGACAGATCGCGGTTCCCTTGCGCGGACGGCAGCTCGGCCTGCGGGAAGAGTGACGCCGGAGCGTCCTCCTTGCGCGGCAACGCGGCCTCGGGCACGGGCCCGCCGATAGGCGCCGGCGCCGCGGGGACCTCGGCGCTCGTGAGCTCGGTCGTCCGGTAGACGCCGAGTGCTCCGTTCTTCATCGTGATGCCGCTCTCGCGGACATCGTGCGAGGTGTCCTGGACGTCCTTGCCGAGCTTCTCGCTGGCATAACAACCGGTGATCCCGACGAACAGACAGGCGAGGATGACGCTGCGCATACCTTTCCCTACCAGGGGTCCGCGGCGATCCGAAGAAAGCTGCGATCCCTGCGCCGCCCCCATGGAACGCCGAAACCCCGCCGCCGTGAGGCTGCGGGGTCTCGTGCGTTCCGCCGCGTGGCGGCGCGTCAGCAGGTCAGCTGCAGCCCATCGAGTTGCCGCAGTTCAGGCACTTGTAACAAGCGCCGTTCCGCACCGTGATGTGGCCGCACACGTCGCAGACGGGCGCGTCGCCCATCATCGCGTCGAGCTGGGCGTCGAGCGGAGAGGCATGCGCCGCCGCCTCGTGGGCGAAGTCGCGACCGCCGCCGGTCTTCGTCTCGAGGCTCTCGGCCTCGCTCGCGCTCCGCGCCATCGCCGCCTTCGTGTACGAGAGCGAGCCCGCCGCATCCGCGTTGTCGTGCCGGCCCGGGAGCTCCGAGTCGCTCACGCGGTCTTCCTTGTGGCCGCCGCCGAGGAAGCCGACGTGCTGCACCGCCTCTTCCGCCTCCGGCTTGACGTGCGCCAGGTCGTACCGCCCGAGGTACTCGCAGCCGAGCACGCGGAACAGGTAGTCGACGATCGACGTCGACATGCGCACGTACGGGTGACCCTCGACGACGCCCTGCGGCTCGAACCGCGTGAACGTGAACTGGTCCACGTACGTCTGGAGCGGCACGCCGTACTGGAGGCCGATCGAGACGCTCATCGCGAAGCAGTTCATGAGAGAGCGGAACGCCGCGCCCTCCTTGTGCATGTCGATGAAGATCTCGCCGAGCGTCCCGTCCTCGTACTGGCCGGTGCGGAGGAAGATCTTGTGGCCGCCGACGCGCGCCTCCTGCGTGAAGCCGACGCGCTTCTTCGGCAGACGAACGCGGAGACCCTTGGGCCGCGAGCCGGCCTCGCGAACCAGGCCGAGCGTGAGCTGCGTCTGGTCCTGCACGGCCGCCGTCTTCGGGATGGGCGTGAGCCCCTCGTGCTGCGCGTTCGCGGCGACTTGCGCGACCTTCGCGTCGAGCGCGGCCTTGTCAGCCTTGTCCGCCTTCTCGTCCTCCTTCGACCGGGTGGTCGTCGAGAGGGGCTGCGAGGCCTTGCATCCGTCGCGGTACAGGGCGACCGCCTTGAGGCCGAGGCGCCAGCCTTCCTCGTAGACCTCGCCGACCTCCTCGACCGTCGCCTCGTTGGGGAGGTTGACGGTCTTCGAGATGGCGCCCGACAGGAACGGCTGGACCGCCGCCATCATCTTCACGTGGCTCATCGGCGCGAGGTAGCGCTCGCCGGTCTTGCCGCAGCGGTTGGCGCAGTCGAACACGGGGTAGTGGGACGGCTTGAGGTACGGCGCGCCCTCGATCGTCATGCGACCGATGATGGTGTCCTGCGCCTCGTCGATCTCGGCCTTCGTGAAGCCGAGGTGCTCGAGGATCGAGAAGCGCTTGACGCTCCGCTGCTCCTTCGTGATGCCGAGGCGCTCGTACGCGTCCTCGCCGATCACCCAGGCGCCGAACGCGTTGTCGAGCTCGAAGATGCCGGGGAGGGCGGCTTCCGCCTTCGCGAGATCGGCCTCGGTGAGACCGCGCTCCTTGAGGGTGCGGCGGTTGACGTTCGGCGCCGCGAGCAGCGTGTTGGTGCCGCTGACGTACGCGACGATCTCCTGGACCTCGGACGCGCTGTAGCCGAGCTTCTTCAGCGCGCTCGGGACCGACTGGTTCACGATCTTGAAGTAGCCGCCGCCGGCGAGCTTCTTGTACTTCACGAGCGCGAAGTCGGGCTCGACGCCCGTGGTGTCGCAGTCCATGAGGAGACCGATGGTGCCGGTCGGCGCGAGGACGGTGGCCTGCGCGTTGCGGTAGCCGTGGCGCTCGCCGAGCTCGACGGCGCGGTCCCAGTCCTCGCCGGCCGCGCGGTAGAGCGCGCTCGGGCACGCGTCGCGGTTGATCTGGTAGGCCGCGTCGCGGTGCATGTTCATGACGCGGAGCATCGGCTCGCGGTTCTTCGCGAACCCGACGAACGCGCCCTTCGCGGCGGCCATCTCGGCGCTCGTCGCGTAGGCCTTGCCGCACATGATGGCGGTGAGCGCCGACGAGATCGCGCGGCCCTCTTCCGAGTCGTACGGCACGCCCATCTGCATGAGCAGCGAGCCGAGGTTCGCGTAGCCGAGGCCGAGCGGGCGGTAGTCGTGGCTGTTACGGGCGATCTGCTCCGTCGGGTAGCTCGAGAGATCGACGAGGATCTCCTGCGCCATGAAGAAGACCTTGCACGCGTGGCGGAAGCCATCGACGTCGAACGACTGGTTGCCCTGGGCGTCCTCGAGGAGGAACTTCGTCAGGTTGACCGACGCCAGGTTGCAGGCCGTGTCGTCGAGGAACATGTACTCGGAGCACGGGTTCGACGCGTTGATCTTCCCGCTGTTCGGGCACGTGTGCCACTTGTTGATCGTCGAGTCGTACTGGACGCCCGGGTCGGCGCAGGCCCAGGCCGCCTCGGAGACCTGACGCCACATGTCCTTGGCGTCGTGGGTCTCGCACACCTCACCGGTGGTGCGCATGATCGTCTGCCACTTGCCGCCCGCCTCGACGGCCTTCATGAAGTCGTCGGTCACGCGGACCGAGTTGTTCGAGTTCTGACCGGCGATCGTGCGGTACGCCTCGCCGTTGAAGTCGCTCGAGTAGCCCGCGGCGATGAGGGCGTGCGCCTTCTTCTCCTCGCGAACCTTCCAGTTCACGAAGTCGAGGATCTCGGGATGATCCATGTCGAGGCACACCATCTTCGCGGCGCGCCGCGTGGTGCCGCCCGACTTGGTCGCGCCGGCGGCGCGGTCGAGGACCTCGAGGAAGCTCATGAGCCCGCTCGACGTGCCGCCGCCGGAGAGCTTCTCCTGGCGACCACGGATCTGGCTGAAGTTCGAGCCGGTGCCCGAGCCGTACTTGAAGAGGCGAGCCTCGCTCTTCACGAGCTCGTAGATGCTCATGAGGTCGTCGGCGGCGGACTGGATGAAGCATGCCGAGCACTGCGGGCGCTCGTAGGCGTTCTTCGTCTCGACCATCGGGCTCGGCGCGCCCGCCGGGGTGCGCTGCGTGCCGTCCCAGGCCCAGTTGCCGCCCGAGCCGGTGATGCCGTACTGCGCGAAGAGCCCGCAGTTGAACCACACCGGCGAGTTGAAGGCGCCGACCTGGTGGACCATGAGGAACGAGAGCTCGTGCTCGAACGCCTCGGCGTCCGCCTTCGAGGCGAAGTAGTTGCCGAACCTCTCGCCCGCCTCGCGGATGGTGTGCGCGATGCGATAGACGACCTGGCGCACGCTGCGCTCGCCCTGCTTCGCGTCGCCGTGGAGGCCGGCCTTGCGGAAGTACTTCGAGATGACGATGTCCGTCGCGAGCTGGCTCCACTGCGAGGGGATCTCGGCCCCCTCGAGCTTGAAGACGATCGATCCGTCCGGGTTCGTGATGACCGAGGAGCGGCGCTCGTAGACGAGCTCGGTCTTGTCGCCGGTCGCGGTGCGGAGGCCGGGGGCGCCGCTCTCGAGCGGGTCCGTTCCGGGGCGCGTGAACATGCGGGCGACGGCGACGCCGCGGGCGGCCTTGTCGCCACCACGCTTCTCGGTCGCCGCGCTCGCGGCGGGGGCGCCCTTCTTGGCGGGGCTCGCCGTGCCGGCGCCCGCCCCGGTCCGTGAGGAGCGGGGAGCATGCTCTGCACCGCGCGTCTCGATCTTCGCCTTAACGTTGTGTTTCACGCCTGCTCCGAACGAACTAGCCATAGCTCCATACCTCCATGCGTGGGCGCGTGCGGGCGCCCCACGGGTCCAGCCCGCCGGCGCTCGCGACTCCCGGTCTCTCTTCGTAACCCCCGTCCCGCGTCTATCTCGTTGCCTGTGCGTCGTTCAGTAGAGGGTAGTGGCGGGTACAGCCTGAAGCGCTGAACACATTACTGAACGTCACCACGCGAGAGATAGCCGAGGAACCTGCCCGGGCGCTGATCACAGACACACGATGTCGGGCGAGCCCTGCTGCGCACGACGTGCGCAACGAGCGAGAGACCTGTCTAACCGCTATATCTTGTGGCGTCCAGGGAAATGGAGGTACTCCATGTTGTACCCGGGCCGCCGAGCGACACCGGCGATCCACCCTGCTCACCTAAACACGCGACACTCCTTCGGTCCGTTCAGTACCGGCGCACAGGTGCTCAAGAGGTCAGCCCCAGGGTGTTCAGGGGTTCTCCACAGGAAGCGCACACGCGGGGGCCTCGCCGGCAGGTCCTCGACCTACCAGCCCTTGTGGTGCCCACCCCCCTCAGACCGGCAGGTCGATCTTCGGCTTGCTGGGGTGGCGCTTGTAGAGGAGGAGGGTACGGCCGAGCGTCTGCGCCAGCGTCGCGCCGGTCTTCGTCGCGAGCTCCGGGCCCGCGTCCTTGCGGTCGATGGGCGACTCGGTGCCGACGCGCACCTTCACGAGCTCGTGCACGCGGAGCGCCTCGAGGAGGGCGGCCACGAACCCGTCGCTGATCCCGTCCTTGCCGATCTGGACGACCGCGTCGAGGTGGTGCCCGAGGCCGCGCAGGTAGCGGATGCCCGCGGCGGTGACCGGCCCGACCTTCTTCTTGGGGGAGCCGTCCTCGCGTGTTCCCGGCTTGTTCCTGATGTCGCCCGACTTCTTGTCGAAGCGCTGCTTCTGCCGGGTCCGGCGTGCGCCGCCCGCCTTCTTCTTGGGGGTACGTTCGCCGGGCGCGGCCTGGCCGGTCGCCGGCAGCTTGCGGGGGGAGCTCATCTCGTTGTCGCCTTCTATACGCGTCCCCGTTCCCGCGGGGGAGGCCCATTTCGTCCGGGCTCGCCGGGGAGGTCGCCGGGCGAGCGCCTCCGCAGGCTCAACCGGCGCCGAGGCGGCGATGCAGCGACACGTCGAGCTGGCTGCGTACGAGCCGCATGATGCTCTCGCATTCGTCGCTCGAGATCCGTGCATTTTGCATGAACGTGCGCCGGGTGCGCGTCAGCAGCTTCTCGCGCGCGCCCTGCAGCCAGCGCGCGGCCGTCGCACGGTGCACCTGGTAGAGCGCGCCGAGCTCGTCGATGCCGAGTCCATCGACGAGCTGTTGCTTGAGCAGCGCGCGCTCACGGGCCTCGAGCGACTCGAGCGCCTCCTGGAAGGCGGTCTTGAACGCGGCGCGGTACGCGGCCTTCATGTACGAGAGCTCGGGGTCGTCGGCCTCGGTGCGCGCCTCGAGGATGGCGTCGTCGTTGCTCGTCTCGCGGCCGGTCTTGCGCAGAAGCTTGAGCGCGGCGCGCATCGCCGTCACGCGAAGCCACGCGCGGAGGTCGCCGCTCCCCTTGTACTCGCCGATGCGCGGGGGGATGCCGGCTGGCGGGTCGCCGACGAAGAGCGTGCGGCGGAGGCCCTGCTTCACCTCGGAGGCGCGGTCCTTCGAGAGGCCCATCTTCCCGAGGGCGGCGTCGATGTCGGGGAAGTAGCGGGCCTCGATCGCGGCGAGCACCGCGTCGACGTCCGCCGAGCGCCTTCGCGGGTCTCCGCCACCCGACGCCGCGCACGCCGCCCAGAGGTCACCGGCGCGCGAAGCTGCGAGGGCGAGGAGGTCGTCCTCGGCGAGCTGCCGGCCGAGGAATGCCGCGAAGTCGGCGGGCGTCACCGCGGCGAGCATCGCGGGATGTCCCTGCCAGGCCTCCGCCGCGCGCGCGACCGCCGCCGCGAGGGCCGCCTCGAGCGCGGCCTCGAACGTACCGCGGTCGGCGCGCGTCACGGGCGGCACGGGCGACTCCGAAACGAAAGCGGCCGAAAGGGGTCGCGCGGGCGCCACGCCGACACTATAGGCCATGGCCGGCGGATGGAGTGCCTCGACGAGGAGACGATCCTGGGCTTCGGTCGCGGAGACCTCGCGCCGGCCGCTCGCGTCGCTGCCGAGGCTCACATCGCCGCCTGTGACGAGTGCCGCGCGCTGGTCTCGGCGGTGGTGCGTGCGTCGTTCGCGGTCGACGTGACCGCACCGGCGGGCGAGAGCGAGGCGCGCGAGGCCCCCGGCTCCGCAGCGCACGGCGGGCAAGCGGCGCACGGCGGGCAGGGGGAGCGCATCGCGGGCGTGCCCGTCGCCTGCGGGGAGATCCTCGAAGGCAAGTACGAGATCGAGCAGCTGCTCGGGGCGGGGGGCATGGGCGTCGTCGTGCGCGCGCGGCACACGCAGCTCGATCAGCGCGTCGCCCTCAAGTTCCTGCTCCCGTCGGCGTGCGAGGTGCCCGGCGCCGTCGCGCGCTTCGTCCGCGAGGGAAAGGCGGCGGCACGCATCACGAGCGAGCACGTCGCCCGCGTGCTCGACGTCGGCGTGCTCCCGGGCGGAGCGCCGTACCTGGTCATGGAGTACCTCGACGGCGCGGACCTCGGCGCCGTCGTGACCGAGCGCGGCGCGCTCCCCGTGGCGGACGCCATCGATCACGTGCTCCAGGCGTGCGAGGCCATCGCGATCGCCCACGACCTCGGGATCGTGCATCGCGATCTGAAGCCGGCGAACCTGTTCCTCACCGCGCGCCCCGACGGGTCGCCGCTCGTGAAGGTCCTCGACTTCGGCATCTCCAAGGTCACGGGTGGGTCGGCGCCGCAGCTGACCAGCGCATCGGTGCTCATGGGGTCGCCGCGCTACATGTCGCCCGAGCAGATGCTGAGCGCGAAGGACGTGGACGCGCGCACCGACGTCTGGGCGCTCGGCGTCATCCTCTACGAGCTCGTCACGGGCAAGGCGGTCTGGCAGGCCGACACGGTGCAGGGGCTCTGCGCGCTCATCGCCTCTGCGCCCGCGCCGCGCCTGCGCGATGCCGCGCCATGGGCGCCCGCGGCGCTCGAGGACGTGGTGGAGCGCTGCCTCGCCAAACGGACCGTCGACCGCATCGGGAGCATCGCCGAGCTCGCGCGCGCCCTCGCGCCCCTGGCGCCGGCGTCGGCGCAGACGTCGGTCGAGCGCATCCTGCGGGTCGCGTCGCGCGGGGCGGTGAGCGCGGCGCTGCGCGCGGGTGCTGCGCCTGCCGGCGACCTGCCGGCCGGCTCGCACACGAGCGC
>JAQBQL010000130.1 GCA_028287035.1 Labilithrix sp.
GACCGGCCAGCTTGGCGGGCGGCGGGCCGCCCGCGGGCGGCGGCACCGGCAGCTTCGACCCTCCACCGGCGGTGGGCGCGGGGGCGGTGATCGGCGACGGCCCGATCGATGCGGGCTCCGCGACGGCGGCCGCCACGAGGCCGCGCAGGGTCGACGGGTTGTGGGCCCCGGGCGCCTCGTCCATCGGCTCCTCGGACGTGTACGCGCTGCCGGCGTCGGCCTTCTGCGCGACGAGCCGGTCGATGATCGCGCGCGACGCGTCGTCGATCTTGATGAACTTGACGCCCATGCCCGCGGGCTTCTCGGCCCCGGCCTGCGTCGACTCGCGCTTCCACACCACGCGACCCACGCCCGAGATGACGCTCTTGTCACCGGCGAGGCGGATCTCGAACTTCAGCAGCGTCCCCGGCGGGAACGGCGTCGGGGTCTTGACGAAGAGACCGCCCTTCGAGACGTCGTGGGAGTGGTTCTCGATGAACTCGTCGACCGTCGCGCTCTTGTAGCGAACGTTCAGGCTGACGACCTTGGCGCGTTTGTCCTTGCGCGTGTCTTGGCTCATGGTGCGGTGCCGTGGTGCGCGGGCGATGGGGAGCTGCCGTGGGTCGTGACGCAGCGGCCGGCAAGCGCGAAGGCTGCGTCGACCATCCTAACCGAGGCGCGCCTGAAAACACCAACCGCTGAAGGCGAGTGGTAGGCTCTTCCTCGTCTTGGCCCCCGGGACGGCACATTTCCGCGCCCACGACCGCCGCGCGGTCCGGCTCCCGGTGGAGCTGCAGCCGCTCCACGCTCCGGAGCCTTCCGCGGCTTCCGGGCGCGTGCACACGGCGCTGGTCGTCGACCTCAGCATCGCGGGCGCGGGCCTCGAAACCGAGGAGATCCTCACGCCGGGCGAGCGGCTCGTGATCGTGCTCGCCACGCCGACGACCTGGGATCCGATCGTCCTCGAGGCGGTCGTCGCATGGTCACAGCCGCCGCGGCCGGTCGCCGGGCCTGCGGGCTACAACCGCACCCGGCCGGTCGCCCGGGCCGGCGTCGCCTTCGCGCACGCCGAACCCGCGTCGGTGCTCGCGGTGTTCGAGGTGCTGGCGACGCTCGGCTACGAGTAGACGAGCGCCCGTTCAGCGCACCATCACCTTCGGGCGCGCCTTCGTCTTGGCGCGGACCTTCGGCTTCACCTTGCCGGCCTTTGCCTTCGGCATGGCGAAGGCGACGGTCGCCTCGAGCTTCTTCCGGCGCTTGTCGATCTCGCGCTGCAGGTTCTTCACCGCCGTCTCGCGCGCGTCGTAGAGGCGGCGGTGCTTCTTGTGCACGCGCGGGTCCGAGAGGAGCGCATACGTGAGCCACGGGAACACCGCGGTCACGTCGCAGTGCACGTACATCGATCCGTACTGCACGCTCTCTGCCGAGACCTTGCCCCAGGTGTGACCCTCGCCGGCCGGGCACGAGCTGAGCGCTCCGTTGTCGACCGGGTCGACGCAGAACTGCACGTCGAAGTCGAAGCCGTGCGTCGGTACGCCGAGGATCTGGTCGAGCAGCGGCTCGCCCTGCAGCGTGTAGTTCTTGGGCACGCCGCCGCCGAGGATCCAGATCGCCATCTTCTTCGCGAGCGTTCCGAAGCAGTGGTACTGCATCGCGCCCATCTCGAAGACGTCGTCGTTCACGTCGATCTCGAGCTTGAAGCGGTCGCCGTAGAGGCGCTTCAGCTTCACGATGTTGAGGAAGATCGAGCCGTCCTGCACGGCGCCGACGAAGATCGGCACGCCGTACCGCCAGCACGTCGAGAGCAGCGAGGGCGCCTCGATGCCGAGCGCTTTCTCCATCTCGGCGATGTCGCGACCGAGCAGCCAGTGCAGCTCCGTCGTCGTCATCTTCTTCTGGTAGTCGGGCTTCAGCAGCAGCGCGCTGAACAGCTTGTCGGTCTCGAGGAGCGTCTCCTCCCAGAAGCCGAGATCGTAGATGCGGATGATCCGCGAGAGCCGGTACTGCAGATCGCCCGCGTTGGGATCGATCTCGCGGATGCGGTGACCGATGACGCGGTGGGCGTCGTGATAGAGGTTCGCGCCCGTCGTGGTGAGGCTGTCGACGAGCCCGCGCTCGATGAGCGGGATCACGCACGACTGGTGGAGACCGGCCGGCGTCATCGCGCCCGACATCGTCATGAACGTCGCGCAGTCGTCCTGCGACGAACGGCGCATCAGCTCGAAGGCGGTGCGCTCCTGCCGCCCGACGTACGCCGGGAACATGTTCGCGATGATCTCGGCCGCGGTCTCCTTGCCGGTGATCCCGACGGGGTGAACGTTGCGCGAGCGCTCGAAACCTTTGCGGAGAGTCGACTTTTGAGGCTGCGCCATGGGACCGCTCTTTTCCAGGGGACGTGGCCGGGCGTCAAGAGCTTGCAATGCTTCTCGCCGAGGAGCATTGCCTTCTCCCATGGTCGAGACGTTCGAGCAGCTCGCAGCGCTGGCGGACCCCGACGTCGACGTCGAGCTCGGCGCGATGCTCATCGCGCGTGACGCCTACGGCACCGTCGACGTCGCCGAGGCCCTTGCCGAGCTCCATGCCCTCGGTCGCGACGCGGGGCATCCCGACCCCGAGGCGACGTTGCGCGCGCGGGTCGAGCGCGTGAGCGAGGAGTTCCAGAAGCTCGGCTTTCGCGGCAACGCCGAGGACTACTACGACCCGCGGAACAGCTTCCTCACCGACGTCGTCCGCCGCCGGACCGGCATCCCGATCACACTCTGCATCGTGTGGCGCGCGATGGCGCGGGCGGCCTCGCTCGACGCGGAAGGCGTCAGCTTCCCCGCCCACTTCCTGGTGCGGGTCGACGGGCCGCGGGGCGGTCCGCGCCTCCGCCGGCCGATCATCGTCGACCCTTTCAACGGCGGTCGCATCCTCGATCTGAAGGCGGCGCGCGCGCTCCACGAGAAGAACTTCGGCGCGAGCGGCATGCCGTTCGACACGGACTTCTTCATGCCCGCGAACCCGCGCATCACGATCATGCGCATGCTCGTGAACCTGCAGAATCTCTACACGCGTCGCGGCGAGGACGCGCGCGCGTTCCTCGCGGTCGACCGCATCCTCACGCTGCTGCCGAACTACAGCATCGCGCTCCGGGATCGCGCGGCGCTGGCGACGCGTCTCGGCGCCCACGAGGTGGCGCGCGCCGACCTCGAGCGCGTCCTCCAGGTGGAGCCCGACTGCGCCGACGGGCCCCTCATCCTCTCGCGGCTCGCGAAGCTCGGGCCGCCCGCGAAGGTGACGCTGCACTGATCGTGCTAGGCATCGAGCGGTGAAGCGCGCTCCCCTCCTTGCCTCGTCGGTCGCCGCGGCGTGCCTCCTCGTGGCGCCCTCGGCCGCTCGCGCCCAGCTCCACGTCGACGGGTCGGCGCAGGTCGGCGTGATGCAGCGGTTCCTGCGGGGCGGCCCCGCGGGCGAGCCGGGCGCGCACCTCGGCCCCGCGGCGCAGCTCACCGCGCACGTCGCGCTGTTCCCGCTCGTCCGGGTCGGCGCGTACGTCGGCCACGACATCTCGCCGATGGGCGGCTCGCGGTCGGCGCGCGACCTCACCTGGGCAGGCGTCCGCGCCAAGGTCATGGCGCCGTGGCCCCGCGGCGCGACGCGCGCCTACCTGTTCACCGGCTTCGGCTACGACGGGGTGTACGCACGGAGCTCGCGCGAGGGCGGGGTGCTGCGCGACGGAGCGGGGGGCTTCTTCGAGGTTCCGCTCGGACTGGGTGTAAATTACACGTTCTACAAGCCGTTCGCCCTGCTCGCGGAGGTGGGCGGCAAGGTGGGCTTCGGGGAGCACGGATCGGCCTACGAGGGGGCCGGCGCCGACCGGTTCGCCCTGGGGCTCACCGTGGGGCTGATGATCGATCTCTGAGCGCCCGCGCGGCCCCCGGAAAGTGCTAAGGTGTGACCGATTTCCGAATGGGTGGTCACGATGGCGAGAAGCCGCTGAAAGGCGCGGGTGCGAAGGCGCTGATCGGGTCCACCATCAGCGACCGGTACCTCATCGAGCGCCTCCTCGGCGAGGGCGGCATGGGCGCGGTCTACCAGGCCGAGCACACGCTCATGCACAAGCGCATGGCGGTGAAGGTCCTGCACGCCGACATGGGGCTCCTGCCGGAGGTCGTCGCCCGCTTCGAGCGGGAGGCCATGGCCGCGGCCCACATCGACCACCCGAACATCGCCGCCGCGACCGACTTCGGCAAGACCGACGAGGGCGCGTTCTACCTCGTCCTCGAGTTCATCGAGGGGACGAGCCTCCGGGATCTGATCCACCGCGACGCGCCCCTCTCGGCCCTGCGGACCCTCAAGATCGTCCGCCAGATCGCCAGCGCTCTGCAGCGCGCCCACGCGATGGGGATCGTCCACCGCGATCTCAAGCCCGAGAACGTCATGCTCGTCGATCGGGAGGGCGATCCGGACTTCGTCAAGGTCCTCGACTTCGGCATCGCGAAGGTCCCGGTCAACGAGATCGCCGGCCTCGCCAGCGGTGGCGGCGTCGCCCTCACGCAGCTCGGCGTCGTCTACGGGACGCCCGAGTACATGGCGCCCGAGCAGGCCGCGGGCCAGGAGGTCGATGCCCGGGCGGACCTCTACGCCGTCGGCGTCATGGCCTACGAGATGCTGTGCGGCGTCCGCCCCTTCGAGCACGAGAGCAAGGTCGCGCTCATGGGGATGCACGTGACCGCGCCCGTCCCCCCGATGGCGGAGTCGGCGCCGGCGATCGCCGTCCCCGAGGAGGTCGAGGCCCTCGTCATGAGCCTCCTGTCGAAGC